>UQUC01000001.1 GCA_900544105.1 uncultured Oscillibacter sp.
TGGACGTTACGTTTCTTGTTATCCATTTGCACCTTCCTTTTCATTCAGATTTCCGGGCAGTGCCGCATGAATCTCCCGGAGCAAGGTGCGTGATATGACCTATTGTTATTCAGTATATCACAGCAATTTCCGGGATTCCACTGGGCAATGTACCGGGATTCACAGGAGAATTACAGGCAGTTCGCCGGGTCGCACAGCCGTCCGTGCCTGTCAAGAAATCGGCCTCGCCTCGCTGCGCGTCCTTGACAGGCTCGTTCGCCTGTGCAAGCCGGTAATCAAGGCGGCGATGCCGCCATTTGCCAATGAAAGTCAGCTGCGCTCCAAGGCTTTTTTAATCTTTCAGCCTAATTATAGCAAGAACAAACGTTCGAGTCAATGCAATTGTTAGAGGAAGAGCAAGCACAGCAAGTGTAGCTACACTTGCGAAAAACGGCGTGGGTTGACCGGGATTTCCTTGCAGTGCAGCAAGCAAATCCGGTGAGTACCCACACCGAGAAAACAGAGCGTTCCGGCTGACCGCCGAAACGCCCTGTTTTCATTTTTGGGATAGTCCCAAGCCCTTATGTTTGTGAAAAATTGCGAAAGCTCACCAGCTATACTCTGATAACTGGAATGTGTAGGATTCGCCGGGAGTAATGTCATAGATCACAACAGAGTCATCCTTGAATTTATCTCCGGCGCTCAGAGAAGATAGGTATATATTGCCGGAGTCTACCAGATAACCCGCACTGTCATACAGCTTATAACTAATCATATCATACCCGGAATCACTGCTCCCGCTCTTCTTTTCTCCGGTAATCGTAATGGTTAGTTGTGGAGAATAGCCTTTGTCAAACTTAAATTCAGCTCCTTGAATTTGGATCACGGATGCCGTACTCCCCATGAAGTCCTTCACCTTCAGATCGAGCGGAAATGAATCAAACGTCACTTGAACATCTTCAATAGGCAAGCAATACAGAGCATCGCAGTTTACTTCGTCAAACTGAACTGCGTTTTCCTTGTACACGGTGAAATAAACCTTCCCGCTTGCGGATTTTCCGGCTTTGATTTCAGCGGCAGGGATTCTCACATTGGCAAGATATTGCTCTCCGGCAGCTTGGCTGGTATAGTAGCTGAAATCATCAGTAGAAACGGACTTTGTACCAGCATAAACCTCTTCATCCGCGTCATTTACGATTCGAATATCCACATCGACATCGGCTGACAGGGACTTATCATTTTTATCAGCCAAGCCAAAGAAAAGGCTGTAATCACTTGTCCCCTCGTTATACTGGAAAGACCAGCTTTTCAGTGTTTCAACACGGGATGCCGACGATCCGCACCCACTCAGCAACAATGCAATTACAAGTCCCCACATAAGAAAGAATCGTTTCATTTCTGCGTCTCCTTATCTGTCTGTGCCTTTATTGCACGGAACATTTCTTGTTTGAGCAAACGCTTTTTCTTTGGATCCGTTGTGCAGTAATTGCGATTGCACTGCTCGCTTAGAAAGCAAGTCTCGCAGATAAGCTGTTCAACTTCCTGCATAATCAGTTCATCATCACTGGGAAGTTCGTAGGCTTCGATCTTTTGGATGCCTGTCGGGTTACGCAGTCCGTAGTCAATCAGTTTTCCATTTCCGGTTTTTACATAGCGGTAGACCTCGGCGCAGAACGAAACACTGTCACCAACGGCGCACTCTTCAAAGCCGGATTTGTCCATCCAGACGTGATCCTCTTTTCCGTCAAACATTGTCCCATCGGTATACATTCCACTAATGAAAATCCGCTTGAAGCAAATATGTTTTGGCTTAACCTTCTCAATCTGTCCTTTGAATTCAAGCAGATAATCAAATATGCCGTTTGCAAATCCGGAACGATAAGCGTGCCCTAAAGAAGCAAGCTGGACATCCAGATATTCATCATAGGACATCTTTTCTGCGCCAACGACATCCTTACGAGAATCCGGATTGAAAAATACGAGGCCGTCTTCTTCATCTACGCATGTATCTTCTCCATAATTGATTGCCAAAAGCGATTTTTTATCTGGATACTTGGCAATCAGAGCAGCGGCTTTTTTGAGCCGATCCTGCCGCTTTTGCCTTTCGCAGCGTTCGCACTCATGCTGCTCCGCAAGAATGCGATCCTCTATGTGTCTGCTTTCGGCTTTTGTCAGCAACGGCGATAAATGGTCAACGCAATCGTAATCTCCATTTTCCATGCGCGTTTTGAAGCGGACAAGAACTTCTTTAAGTTCCTCAGTGGTCAGATACCTTGCCTTGCTAATAGAACAGCTATGGTAACACCCCGTGTTTATGTTGCCATGCCCATCGCCGTACATAATGGCGGTATTCCATGGGCAAAAATAATGTTCTTTCTGGATGAGCCTTCCTCGCTTCAAGCCCTCCTCAAATTCCGGAAAGACCGCTGGATTTCCACAGCCTTCGTGATCCTCCACCCAAAATCCGGAAGGACCCTTGTCCGCGTGACTGATCATCACATTGATTGCATCGACTGTAGCCTTTTTCATTTGTTTGTTATTCATAACCCAAACCTCCGTTAATAAGTGCCGCCAGACAGCGACCTGACATGTTAACGTGGTCTTTTAGAGTATTTATAAAAATTATAGCATGTTTCTTTGTGCTTGTCTATCCTACTTGCTCGGCATGACAGGCAAAACAGTTTTCAAATTCAGAGGTTTCTATCGCTGTAAATGATGTGCTGCTTATGGAAAGGGATCCCACTGTTCATTGGATGGTGAACAACTAATTGTAACCATGCAATAGCGAACGGAACGGTGAGCGCAGTACACGGATTGCAGAAGCGCGGAATAATGGACAAAATTATCGTTTCAGCAAACTTCTTTCCTATCCTCACAAGGAGTGGTCTAAGTGAGGGATTTTTGACTACTTTTCTGAAAGATGACATCTCAGAAGTACCCTTATGAAACAGGTTGGAAATCGGCATTTAACTGACCTATGAGCTGTACTTGTGCAAGGGCATGGACGCATCACTGCCCATGATTTTTGCGTTGCTCACAGGGGAGCTAATTCCGGATTATCGACCTTAAATCGTACAAAATCCATCCTATCCATCTACCATCAACAAAGGCAACTGCAAAAGCAAAGGGGCATGTGCCTTAATGACACATACCCCTTTTGTCAGCAACCCTTGTCCGGCAACTGCCATAGTATTTGTTTCTCAAAACCTGTTTTATGGACAGCTACCCCAAGGCATTGCTTTTTTGCTTCAATTATGCTATACTATCTTTTCGACAGGTGCCATCTCCCTGTCCAAGCGCCTTTGACCGGGCGTTCGTTCGGCAAGCCAACATAGGCCCGCCGTTCTCTAAACAAAAAAATGGAGGTTTTTTTATGTCCAAATGGTCTACCCGGCAGATCGCTACCGCTGCCATCATCGCCGCGCTTTACACGGTGATGTCCCTGCTGTCCTCAATTTTCGGCCTGACCTACGGCCCCATCCAGTGCCGCTTTTCCGAAGCACTGACAGTACTGCCCTTTTTCCTGCCAGAGGCGGTTCCCGGTCTGTTTGTGGGATGTCTGGTGACAAATCTCATGAGCACCGTTGGCCCGTTGGATATCATTTTTGGCTCCATGGCTACGCTGCTGGCAGCGCTGTGGACGGCGAAGATGCCCAACAAATTTTTGGCGACCCTGCCGCCGGTGATCTGCAACGCCGTCATCATTGGCGCGATGATCGCCTGGTATGAGGGCGGCTTCTCCGCCCAGTTCCCCGCCCTGTTCGCCTACAACGCCTTGACGGTGGGTGTCGGCGAGGCCATCGCCTGCTGTGTGCTGGGATTGCTTCTGCTGGAGGTCATGCCCCGGATCCCTGCCCTGCGGGGACGGCTGGCAGTCCGGTAAAGCCTGTATGCAAAAAGAATCCGCTTTGACATTATGTCAAAGCGGATTCTTTTTGTATGTGCTGCCGAAATGATAAGCAAATCAAACTTTGCTGGCAAAATAGGCCCGGGCGTCGTCAGCGTTCCGATGAATTTCTGCTTTCAGAGCGTCCAGAGAATCAAAGCGAATTTCGTCTCGGAGCCGTTTGTAGAATTCCACCCGGATGGGCCGATCATAAAGATCTCCGTCAAAATCCAGCATCCAGGATTCCACCGTCAGGTCGCTGCCGTTGTTGACGGTGGGCCGGGTGCCCACATTGGTAACAGCGGCATAGCTGCTGCCGTCCGCGAGACAGACACGGGCGATATAAACGCCGTCTCCCGGCACCAGTACATGAGGGGGCGGCACCAGGTTCACCGTGGGGATGCCGATGGTGTGACCGATGCGGCGGCCGTGCCGCACCGTCTGAGTCAGGACATGGGGATGGCCCAGATACTCCATGGCCCGCTCCACCTGTCCGAGACTCACCAGACGGCGGATATAGGTGGAGCTGACGGTGATGCCGCCGACCGTGACCTCCGGGATGATGTCGCAGCCAAGACCCAGCTCGGTGCACTTGCTTTTCAGCAGTTCCGGAGTGCCTTGGTTCTTGTGGCCGAAGCGGTGGTCGTGACCAGCTACTAAGTGGACGGCGTGATACCGCCTGATGAGAATTTCCGTTACGAAATCCTCCCAGGAGGTAGTCATCATCTCCTTGTTAAAGGGTACCATGATGACATCGTCGATGCCATAGAGACTTTTGGCCAGCCAGGCCCGGTCCTCCGGGGAGTTGATGAGGGGCACCGGTACGCCGGTGACCACCTCTTTCGGCGGCTGCGCCCAGGTGAACACCGCAGAGCGGACGCCCCGGTGTTTGGCTTCCTCCACGGTGCGGCGCAGCAAGGCGCCGTGGCCCAGATGGACCCCGTCGAAAAAGCCCAGAGCAATGACTTTTGGTTGAATGGACATGGTTTTATGCTCCAAAAAAGTTCTTGATAGATGTCAGTGTGCCGTTTTCGGCACGGGAAAGACAGAGAAATTCACCGTTTTTGCCATGGACCCGATAGGTGCCGTCCGCCAGCTCCGGCACCGTAATGGGGTTGCCGTTGCGGATCCGGACTTCCTTGCCGGGAGAGGGCAGGGTGTAAAGGGGATAGGCCATGAACATGGACTCCACAGGCCGCAGCAGAGCTTCTCCTTGAGCCTGTACATCCTCAAGGGAGACCGCCTCCGCCAGTGTATAACCAGCGGCCATGGTGCGGCGTAGGCTGAACATGGTGCCGCCGCAGCCCAGCGCTTGCCCGATATCGTGGCACAGCGTCCGTAGATATGTTCCCTTGGAACAGCGGCAGCGGAGCAGATAGTCCGTCTCGCTGACCTGCTCCAACAGCTCTAACTCAAAAATGGTGATATTGCGGGGCTTCCGCTCTACTTCCTTGCCCTTTCGGGCCAGATCATAGAGCTTTTGGCCGTTGATCTTGATAGCGGAATACATGGGCGGGATCTGCGCGATAGGGCCGGTGAAGCGGGGGAGGACGGCTTCCAGCGCCGCCCGGTCCACAGTGACGGGATGGGTCTCCAGCGTTTCCCCGGACGTATCCTGGGTGTTGGTGACCAGCCCCAGCCGCAGACCGGCGATATACTCTTTTTCGCCGTTTTCCGCGAATTCTACGGCACGGGTAGCCTGTCCCACAAACACAGGCAGAACGCCGGTGGCCATAGGATCCAGTGTGCCGCCGTGCCCCACCCGCTTTTCCTTCAGGATGCCCCGGATCTTGGCGCAGACATCCATGCTGGTCCAGCCGGAGGGTTTATCGATTATTACAATGCCGCTGGCCATAGGCGGTTCCTCATTTCTTGAAATCCGGGACGATCCGGGCGATGGCGTCCAGCATTTTTCCTTCTGCCTCCGCCTGGGTAACGCCCTCCAGCGTGGCTCCGGCAGCCCGGGCGTGGCCGCCGCCACCCAACAGGCGGCAGACCTCCGTGGCGTTGACACGCTCGCCGGTGCGGAGAGAAAACTTCCAAACACCGTCTCCCAGCTCCCGCATGGTCACGGCGCAGTCCACCCCCTGGATCTGGGGGCCTAAAGCGGAAAGATCCTCCGCATCGCTCTCCGTGGCGTGAAATTTTTCCAGCAGCGACCGGGGGACGGACAGCACCGCCGTCCGGTTGCTGTCGTAAAATTTTGCCTCCGCCAGCATAGCGGCCTCCAGCTGCATCCGCACGCGGGATTTCGTCTGGAAGAACAGCTTGTTGACGGCGCGGTAGTCGATGCCGGTGTCCATCAGCTCCGCCGCGGCCCGGTGGGTGGCGGCGGTGACGTTGGAGTAGATGAAGCCGCCGGTGTCGGTGGAGATGGCCACATACAGCGGCAAAGCGATCTCAGGCGTCAGGGGCGTCAGCTCCCGGACAATGTCCAGGATCAGCTCGCCGCAGGCGGCGGCCTCCGGACGGACGATGTTGGCCTTGCCGAAGCCCTCAAAGGAGGGGTGGTGGTCGATGGCCAGATCCACCTTATCCGCGTAAGGCTTGGCATTGTCGGGGAACAGTCCTACCGTGGCGATGTCCGTGGATACCACTTTCTCCGGCACGAAGTCCGCCGGAGCGCTATAAGGGGTAAAATAGGGGGCGGTATTCTCCGTCAGCCCGGGATTGGGCAGCAGGTAAGCGGTCTTGCCTATGGCCCGCAGCGCGGCGCACAGTCCCGCGGCGCAGCCAACGGTATCACCGTCGGGCCGGATATGGGTCAGGATCAGGATGCGGTCAAAGGAGCGCAGCAGCGCGGCGGCCTCAGAAACGGTCAGCATCCCTTATTCCTCCTCCGGCAAAACGGCGTCATTGTCGGGGTTCACCGGCTTTACTTTCTCCGGATCCCGGAGGACCTCCAGAATGTGCGCACCGTAGGCGATGGAATCGTCAGCGATGAACTGAAGCTCCGGGGTGTAGCGAAGCTGCAAGGCGTGGCCCAGCTCCCGGCGCAGGAAGCCGGAAGCGGACTTCAGCCCCTTCAAGACGTCCTTTTCCTGATTCTTATCCAGAACACTGACATAAATTTTGGAATAGCGCAGATCTCCAGTGGTGTCCACACGGGTGATGGAGACCATGCCTACCTGAGAGACGCGGGGATCCTTCAGACGGCGAAGCTGGTCTGCCAGCTCCCGCTGAATCTCCTCATTGATGCGTCCGATACGGTTAGATGCCATAAAAATTCTCCTTTCTGATAGTGGGAGATGAAAATCGGGCGGCGGCTATGCCGCCGCCCGGGGTCAGTTGGAACAGATTTTGTGAGAGAACTTAGCGGGGGATCTCCTCCATGGTGTAACCCTCGATGATATCGCCCAGCTTGATGTCGTTGAACTTCTCCACGGTCAGGCCGCACTCAAAGCGCTCCTTGACCTCCTTGACAGAATCCTTGAACCGCTGCAAGGAGCCGAGGACACCCTCGTGGACCACGATGCCGTCCCGGACCACCCGGACGGAGCAGTCCCGGCGCAGGCAGCCGTCCTGCACGTAGCAGCCGGCCACGGTACCCACGGAGGAGACCTTGTAGGTCTCCCGGACCTCGGCGTGGCCCAGGACCACTTCCCGGTACTTGGGAGCCAGCATACCCTTCATAGCAGTTTCAATCTCGTCGATGGCGTCGTAGATCACGCGGTACATCCGCATATCCACGTTCTGACGGGCGGCGCTTTCACGGGCGGCGGAATCCGGCCGGACGTTGAAGCCCACGATGATAGCGTTGGACGCGGCGGCCAGCGTCACATCGGACTCGTTGATCGCGCCCACAGCACCGTGGATGACCCGGACGTTGACCTCCTCGTTGGAGAGCTTCTCCAGAGAGGCCTTCACAGCCTCCACGCTGCCCTGAACGTCGGCCTTGACGATCAGAGCCAGCTCCTTGCGCTCGCCGGACTTGATCTGGTCGAACAGATTCTCCAGAGAGACCTTCTGTACGGGCGCGGCGGCCTTGGCACGCTCCTCGGCCTTGCGCTGCTCCACCAGCTCGCGGGCCATACGCTCGTCAGCTACGGCGAAGAAGGGCGCACCGGCCACGGGAGCCTCGGACAGGCCCGCGATCTCCACGGGGACGGAGGGACCGGCCTCGGTGAGGCGGTTGCCCCGGTAATCCAGCATGGTGCGGACACGGCCCACGGAGGTGCCGGCGATAATGATGTCGCCCTGCTTCAGAGTGCCGTTCTGCACCAGCAGAGTGGCCACAGGGCCGCGGCCCTTGTCCAGACGGGCCTCGATGACGGTGCCCTGACCGGCCCGGTTGGGGTTGGCTTTCAGCTCCTGGACCTCTGCCAGCAGAACCAGGTTTTCCAGCAGGTTCTCAATACCGATGTGCTTCTTGGCAGAGATCTTGCACACGATGGTCTCGCCGCCCCACTCCTCGGGCACCAGACCGTATTCCGTCAGCTGCTGCATGACCCGGTCGGGGTTGGCGTTTTCGCGGTCGATCTTGTTGACGGCCACGATGATGGGGATATTGGCGGCCTTGGCATGGTTGATGGATTCCACGGTCTGGGGCATGATGCCGTCATCCGCGGCGACCATCAGGATGGCGATATCGGTGACCATGGCGCCGCGGGCACGCATGGAGGTGAACGCCTCATGGCCCGGGGTATCCAGGAAGGTGATGGGTTTGCCGTTGATCTGCGCCTGATAAGCGCCGATGTGCTGGGTGATACCGCCAGCCTCGCCGGAAGCCACGGAGGTGTTCCGGATGGTATCCAGCAGGGAGGTCTTACCGTGGTCAACGTGGCCCATGACCACCACCACGGGAGCGCGGGGGACCAGATCCTCAGGACGGTCCTCGGTGGTGTCAATGAGCTTCTCCTCGATGGTGACGACCACTTCCTTTTCCACCTTGCAGCCAAGCTCCTCGGCCACGAAGGAGGCGGTATCGAAGTCGATCATCTGGCTCAGAGAGGCCATGACGCCGTTTTTCATCAGGCACTTGACCACCTCGGCGCCGGTTTTCTTCATGCGGCTGGCCAGCTCACCCACGCTGATCTCGTCGGGGATCTGGACCTTGACGGGGGCCTTCTTAGCGATCTCAAGCTGCAACTTGCGCATCTTCTCGGCCTCGTCCTGACGGCGCTTGTTGGAAAAGACCTGACCACCCTGACGGCCCTTGTTGTTGCGGAATTTCTCCTTGCCGCCCTTCTGGGCCATGCGCTCGCCCCGCTGACCGCCCAGCTCTTCCAGACGCTGGTCATACTTGGCCAGGTTCACGTCGCCACCCTTGCGGGTATCCACCAGCTTTTTCTCAGGCACACGGGTGGTGGGCTGAGCGGTGGCTGTGGACTTGTTAGACTTCTGCTGGGGGACCGCCTGCTGCTGCGCGGGCCGCTGGGCCTGCTGGACCGGCTTCTGCTGAGGCTGGGCCTGTGCGGGCTTCTGCTGTCCCTGCTGGGCAGGACGCTGCTGGGGCTGCTGTGCCGGCTTCGCGGTCTGCTGCGCCGCAGTGGGCTGAGCCTTGGGAGCCTCGGCCTTAGGCGCTTCCACCTTGGGGGCTTCCGGCTTCTTAGGCTCGTCGGCATAAATAGCAGCGATATTGGAAATCTGGTTGTTCTGGGTCAGATGCTCAAATACGATGGACAGCTCATGGTCCTCCAGCGCCTGCATGTTGCTCTTGGGCGCAGTGGCATACTTATCCAGAATTTCTGTGATGACCTTGGCGGGCATACCGAAGTCCCGCGCCACATCTCTTACTCTATATTTTTCAATAGCCAATCAAAACACCTCTTACACTCTCCAACCCGGGGGCTGGGCTCGTTCATCTATGAAAACACCGACAGCCTATCAGCTTTCCTTCTTGCGGAAGGAGCCTTTGCCCTTTTTCACCGGGCGGCTGTGGGCGTATGGATTCGGCCTCCCCTTGGGTTTGGGGCGGTTGCTTTTGGAAGGGCGGGATCCGCCTTTGCGGAAGGGCCTGCCGGTGCGGTCATCCTTGGTAAAGGACTTTGCCGCCCCGCCGCTTTCGGCGGTTCTACGGGGACCGGCCTTTTCTGCGCACTTGCCGGACGCTCCTGCGCTGCGGCGCTGCTTCTCACCGGATGCCTTACTGGAGACGCCTGCGGGTTTGGCCTCTTTCTCATCGGGCACTTCCTGTTTTTTGGGACGCTTGATGCCCCGGCGCAGGTTCTTTTCGTGCTGGGCGGCTTCACTTTTCCGCTCTGCGGCACGCTTGGCCTTTAGTTCCAGCTTGGCAAGATCTTCGTCATATTTCTCCGGGTCCATCTCCGCCAGGCGGCGGACCACGGTGACTGCAAGGCCGATGTCTGTAATCGCGACCACGGCGGCGGAGCCACGACCGGTGGCCTGCCCCAGTTCCTGCTTGGTGAAGGGGATCCGCAGCCACACGCACTGACCGGCTTCCGCAAAGTGCCGCACCCGGCGGGCGGTGTTGTCCGCCGCATCAGACGCCAGCAGGAGCACCCGTGCGTCTCTGGCCCGGGCCACAGCCTCCACCGGTTCCTCACCTACTTCCAGGTTCCGGCCCCGGAGACACAGGCCAATAAGGGAGAGAAACTGTTCATTCCTGTTCATCGTGTCCCTCCAATTCCGCTTCCATGGCGTCATAGACCTCCGGGGGAATGGCTGTGCTGAAAGCACGTTCCAGCGCTCTGGATTTCCGGGCTTTTTTCAGACATTCCACATCGTGGCACACATAGGCGCCCCGACCGGGCTTTTTGCCCACAAAATCCAGACTGACCACGCCCTCCGGGGACTTGACCACCCGCAGCAGGCTTTTTTTATCCTTCATCTCCCGGCAGCCCACACATTGCCGCTGGGGGACCTTTTTCACTTTCTGCATTCAGACAGCCCTCCCTTACACATGGCGCGGCGGACCGCGCCGGGCTTTATCTCCTTCTGTTTCTTCTGCTGCGCCGCAGGTACAGCACTGCGATACCCGCAGCCACGCCGCAGAGAAAGAAACTCAACTGTGTCACTGGACGGGTTCCTCGTCCACGATCTCCTCATCGTCCTCACCCTGATAGCTCTCCGGCTTGATATCGATCTTATAGCCGGTGAGACGGGCGGCCAGGCGGGCGTTCTGGCCCTCCTTGCCGATGGCCAGAGACAGCTGATCGTCAGGCACGATGACGCGGCAGGCCTTGCCCTCTTCCGCCATCATGACGTCCACCACATCGGAGGGCGCCAGAGCAGCGGCAATGAACTGGGCGGGGTCCTCGCTCCACTTGATAATGTCGATCTTCTCGCCCCGCAGTTCGTCCACGATGGCGGCGACACGCTGGCCCTTGGGACCCACGCAGGCGCCGATGGGGTCCACGTTCTCGTCAGCAGACCAGACGGCCATCTTGGTGCGGCTGCCGGCTTCCCGGGCGATGGACTTCACCTCCACGGTGCCATCGTAGATCTCGGGGACTTCCAGCTCGAACAGGCGCTTGACCAGGCCGGGATGGGTCCGGGAAATGAGAATCTGGGGGCCGCGGGTGGAGCGGCGGACGTCCACCACATACACCTTCACGTGCTGGCCCTCCACCAGCTCCTCGCCGGGGACCTGCTCACCGGAGAGCAGCAGGGCCTCGGTGGACTCGGTGCCGGTGCCGATCCGCAGGGACACGGCGTTGGTACGGGGGTCGATCCGGGTCACCACGCCGGTGAGGATCTCGTGCTGCTTGGAGTTGAATTCGTCATACACCATGCCGCGCTCCGCTTCCCGGAGGCCCTGGATAATGACCTGCTTGCCGTTGCCGGCAGCGATGCGGCCAAACTCCGTGTTGTCCACGGGGATGTTCACCACGTCGCCGATCTCGTATTTGGCGGAAATGGTCTTGGCCTCCTCAACGGGGATCTCGTTGAAGGGGTCCACATAGTCCTCCTCCGCCACCACGTTCTTCTGCACGTACATCTTCAGCCGCTGGTGTTCCTCGTCCACGTCCACAATGACGTTTTCCACGTCCTTGTGGTCCCGCTTGTAGGCGGTGGTGACAGCCTGGATGATCTTATCCATCATGAAGGTCTGGGGGATGCCCCGTTCCTTTTCCAGCATAGCTAGAGCTGCGAAGATCTCCGGGATGTTCATACCCGCGGGTTCCTTCACCTTTTTCTTGCCTTTCATTGCGATTCTCCTTTTACTTTATACGTCTTTTTTCGAGACAGGGATAACAGATTAAAATTCCACCCGCAGGCGGCACAGGGCCACATCCTTCTTGCCGAAGGTATAGGCGGTGCCGTTGAGGTCCACGGTGAGAGAACCGTCGGCCTCGTTGTAGGCGGTCAGGGTGCCGGGGAATTCCTTGCGGCCGTCCACCGGCTTATAGAGCTTCACCAGCACGGGGCTGTTCAGATACCGCTGGAAGTCGGCGGGACGCTTCAGCACCCGCTCGGCGCCGGCGGAGCCTACCTCTAAGGTATAGCTGCCTTCGATGGGGTCGGCCTCGTCCAGCAGATCGCTGAGGGCGCGGGAGATATTTTCACAGTCCAGAATATCCACGCCGCCCTCCTTGTCAATGAGGACCCGGAGGTACCAGGTGCCGGCCTCCTTCACATATTCCACGTCCCACAGGGAGCAGCCCTGCTCTTCCACGATGGGTGCCGCCAGACGGGCGGTGAGATCGGTGACCTTTTCCATGGGATTCTCCTTTCGGTTTTTCATTTGCTGCGGAGTGCGGATGCCACAAAAAAGAGCGGACCTTGCGGTCCACTCACAACTTACACTCCTTTAATATGTATTAAGATAGCACACTTTATGATAAATTGCAAGGGTGTTTCCGGACTTTTTTGAAAAAATCACGCTGATTTTTCACAATTTTCGACAAGTTCCGGAGAAAAATCCCCAGAACCGCCGAAAAACAGTCAACGCACCCGGCAGCCACCCCATTCCACCGCCGTGAAGCCGGTGCGCTCCGGGGCAGTAAGATTCTGAGTGGAGATCTCCATGAACTTGTCCAAGGGCTTCCAGGCCATGAATACCCGCAGCAGGGTGTCCGGGGCCGGGTCGATGGTCAGCTTTGCCGCCTGCGTATAGCGGTCCGACTGGAAGGCGATGAGATTATAGGGATTCTCCTGCATCTGGGGCAGCCAGTAGACGATGAACTCGTTGGCCTCCCGCCGGGTGAGGCCCAGCTGGGCCAGCGCATCCTCCAAAAGGGCGGCGGTGTCGGTTCCTGCCACGCAGAAGCCTTGGGAGAAGTCATACGCGATGGTATCCGTGCCCTCCCAGTAGAGATAGCTGTAAGTCTGCCCGGCATCGTCCGTCAGGGTGCCATCCGGACAGGCGGTCACTGTCCAGCCATCGCCGTAGGCAGGATAGGTGCAGGTCAATGCTCCGGCATAGTCCAGCTTTACCGTGACGGCGGTCTCCTCCTCCGGATAGAGGTAGATCACCGGCTTGGCGGCGGCCTGTTCCACCCGGCAGGCCGACAGGCTCAGAACGCAGGTCAGTGCCAGAAATGCTGCGAAAAACCGTTTCATAAAGAAGCGCTCCTTTCTGTTCAATGAACCGAGGAAGTGAATCCTATTCTACCTGTATAGACGGAAAACAGGGCGGTTTGGTTCCGCACGGAAGAAAAAAACAGGGCGGAACTTCTTTTTAGAAGTTCCGCTCTGCTTCACGCGGCAAAGAACATGGCCAGAATGGAGGTGATGATGCCGCAGACGCACAGGGCGATGGAGCTCATGGCACCCTGAAGAGGGCCGATCTCCAGCGCCTTGCTGGTGCCCACCGCATGGCTGCACGCACCGATGGCCACGCCCTCCGCCACAGGATCGGTGACATGGAACACCTTGGCAAACAGTGGGGCCAGCATAGCGCCCTCCACACCGGTGAGACAGACTGACGCCGCCGTCAGTCCGGCCAGACCACCGTTGCTTTCGGAAACGCTGACGGCGATGGCTGTCGTGACACTTTTGGGCAGCAGAGAATTCAGCAGGGAGGCCTCTGCCTGAAACAGGCGGCAGAGTGCCTGAATCAGCAGAATACTCACGAGACTACCCACAAAGCAGCCCAGCACCACTGGCCAGAAGTGCTGTTTCAATATGGCCCGCTGCTGGTAGATGTTCAGAGCCAGAACAGCGGTGGCGGGAGCCAACAGCAGCTTGATGATGCTGCCGCCGGCGTTGTAGTTGTCCAGAGGGATGTGGAACAGCAGCATGATCCCGATAACCAGCAGACTGGCCACCAGCACAGGATTGCAGATCAGAAGCCCCGTCCGCTTCTGGAATCGGACGGCCAGATACCAGCAGAGCAGCGTTACGCCAAGACCGAAAAAGGGCGTGGAAGTCAGTGTGTCAATCATGGGCCGCCTCCTTTGCGTGAAACAGCTTCATCAGCAGCCGGACGCTCCAGGCTGTTGCCGCGTACACCAGCGGTGTGCTGACAAGGGAGACCACCAGGAAGGGGACAAGCTGCAGCTTCAACACGTCCAGATATTCCAGAGTTCCCACCACGGAGGGGATGAAAAACAGTCCCATATTGTTGATGAGGAAGTGGGAAGTTCCCTGGATCGTCCGCTCCTTGACCCCACCGCTGAGCAGCAAGATCAACAGCAGGATCAGGCTGATGACACTGGCGGGCAGCGTAATGGGCAGCAGCGCCGCGATCCATTCACCTGCCATGCAGATGAGAAACACGATACAGAATTCTACGATCAGATTCATAACGATCACCTCGGTAAAAAAACAATCCTCAGTTTATGCGCCGGGACCGTGGATGTCAATGTGAGAAACAGAGAAAGAAACGGCGTTTTTTCGCGGATTTTTAGCAGGGAAAAGCTGTCGGGGCGAAACGACCGTTTCGCCCCGACGGATCGGCTTTCAGATTTTGAAATTTGGGAGCTGTTTGACTGTTTCTCCGGTAAAGGGAGTGGATCGTTATTTCCGCCGGAGAGCGGCCAGCAGGCAGGCACCCAGAAAAACTGCCAGGTCTGCCGCTACCACCGTTGCCCCCACAGGAGTAGAAAAACCGAAGGAGATGGTCAGCCCCACACAGAAGCATACCACGGAGGTCACGGCGGCACAGAGGATCACGCCCCGGAAGCTTTTGAACAGCCGCATGGCGGTCAGGGCCGGGAAAATCACCAGGGAGGAGATGAGCATTGCGCCCATCATCCGCATCCCCAGCACGATGGTCAGGGCCGTGAGAATGGCCAGCAGGGTGTTGCAGGTGTCCACCTTCAGACCGGTGGCACGGGAGAAGCTCTCGTCAAAGGTGACGGCAAAAATCTGGTGGTAAAAAAGCAGGTACAGCGCCAGCACCGTCACCGACAGCATCACGGAGAGGGCCACGTCCCCCTTTGTCATGGCAAGGACGCTGCCGAACATATAGTTGTCCACATCGGTGGTCATGCCGGTGGTGCGGGAGATCACCAGAATACCGATGGCCAGCGCCGAAGCGCTGACGGCGGCGATGGCGGCGTCGCTGTTCCAGTGGGGATGGCTGGCCATCCGCAGCAGGAAGAACGCCGCTAAAATGACCACCGGAATGGAGAAATACAACGGCGTTACTCCCAGTGCCACAGCGATGGCCAGCGCGCCGAAGGAGACGTGGCTCAGGCCGTCACCGATCATGGAGTACCGCTTCAGAACCAGCGGCACGCCTAACAGGGCGGCGCACAGGCTTACCAGCACACCGGCGATCAAAGCCCTTTGCATAAAGGGGTAAGAAAACATCTGCAAAATATTCATGATTCCAGTTCCTCCCGGAAGCGGCGGCCCTGGGGACTCGCCAGATAGTCGGATGCCGTGCCGGAAAAGAGGCCCTTTCGTCCGATGTGCAGTACTGTGCGGGCGCTTTTCAGCGCTGCCTTCAAATCGTGGGTCACCATCACGATGGCCATGCCCTCCTTCTGATTCAGGTAGGCCAGCGTTTTGTAGAGGTCCTGGGCGGCGGCGGGGTCCAGACCGGTGATGGGTTCATCCAAAATCAAAAGCTGGCTGGCGGCGCACAGGGCGCGGGCCAATAGCACCCGCTGCTGCTGTCCGCCGGAGAGGTCCCGGTAGCAGGCGTCCTTCAATTCCAGAATCCCCAGCTTGCCCAGGTTCATCATGGCCTCGGACCGCTGGGCCGGAGTGTAGAAAAAGTGCAGCCCCTGCCGGTTCAGACAGCCGGAGAGGACCACCTCCAGCACAGTGGCGGGGAAATCCCGCTGGGTCCGGGTCTGCTGGGGAAGGTAGCCGATGGCTCCGTGCTTCAATGCCGGGGCGTGCTCAATGGTGCCGCTTTGGGGTTGGATCAGCCCTAAAAGTCCTCGCATGAGGGTGGATTTGCCGGAGCCGTTGTCTCCCACCACGCAGAGGTAGTCTCCCTTTGCAATCGTAAGGTCCAGATCGGTAAGCACCGATTTTCCCTCATAACCAAGGGAAACGTTCCGGCAGATGATCAGTTCGTTATCCTTCATGCTTTGCCTCCTGACAGTGGTCGCAGAGCCCGGTCAGCACGGTGCGGCGGGGGTCGATGCGGAAATGGTGTTCAGCGGAGAGATGCTGGCAGACGTCCTCCAGGTGCCGGCAGTCCAGATGGACCATTCGGCCACAGCCCTCGCAACGCAGCAGAAAGCAGTCGTGGGGATGTCCGGCCTGGGGACAGTATTGGTAGAGCGCCCCCTCCTCCGTGGTGACCTTATGGACCAATCCCTGCTGGGTCAGCTTGTCCAACTGGCGGTAAACGGTTGCCAGCCCTACGGTGAGACCACTGTGTCGCAGTTCCTCGGAAAGGTCAGCGGCGGAGAGACATTCCTCCGCCCGTAGCTGTAAACAGTGCAGCACCGCTTGCTGCTGTTTGGTTTGATAAGCCATCTTTGCCTCCAATATGAAAATGATTATCGTTTTCATATTATAGCCGAAAAAACAAACCTGTCAAGACCGTTGCAAAAATTCGGAAAATAAGGTATGGTAGAGAAGAATATAGAACGGCGGCGATGCCGCCGGGCCAAATATCAAATAGACAAAAGAAATAAAGGAGAAGCAATATGGCTGTTTCTTTGGTGATCATGGCGGCGGGCCTCGGTTCCCGGTATGGTGGCAGCAAGCAGGTGGATGGCATTGGCCCCAATGGTGAAATTCTGATGGAGTATTCCATTCACGACGCCCTGCGGGCCGGCTTTGACAAGGTGGTGTTCATCATCAAGCCGGAAATGCGGGAGATGATGGACGAGCTGGTGGGCTACCTCAAGGAAAAAAAGACGGCGAAGGGCCAACCGGTGCAGGTGGCTTATGTCTATCAGGACTATACCTCCGTACCGGACTTCTATCACATTCCTGAGGGACGCACCAAGCCCTTCGGCACGGTCCATGCCCTGCTGTGCGCGGAATCCGCAGTGGATGGCCCCTTCTGCGTCATCAACGCCGACGACTATTACGGGGTGGATGCCTACCGGACGATTTACGAGGAATTGGTCAAGCTGCCTGCCGAGGGCAAGGGAACCATGGTGGGCTATCTGCTGAAAAACACCGCCAGCCTCCACGGTACCGTGTCCCGGGGCGTCTGCAAGGTCAAGGACGGGAAGCTGGACACCATTCAGGAGGCGCTGAAGGTCCAGCTCTATCCCGACGGACACCTGACGGATCTGGACACTGACACGGACCTGGCCCCAGATACGGTGGTCTCCATGAACTTCTGGGGCTTCATGCCCTCGATCTTCCCGGCGCTGCGGACCTATTTTGAGAACTTCCTCCGGGGGTTGCCTGACGACGCGATGAAGGCAGAGTGCCTGCTGCCGCTCATGGTGGGCGAGGAGTTGAAGGCGGGACGCATGACCGTTTCCGTGCTCCATTCCAAGGATCTGTGGTTCGGTATGACCTACCGTGAGGACCGGGGCCGTGTGGCGGAGGACCTGCGGCGACTTCACGAGTCCGGCGTTTATCCGCCCTCTCTGCGGGACTGAATAGAAGAATACGCATTGGCCCGGAGGCAGGACGGCGGTCCCGCTTCCGGGCTGATGTATTTATTGTGAAAAATTTGTCACCAAATTGTTATTGAATTTTTTCCAAATTGTATCGACTTTTTTCGGTAAAAAGTGTCTAATAAGAGATACACTGCGTTTACATAATGCCAAGCGCTGAACGAAAGGGGGGATGTGTCCGTGACAGGCAAGCGTTTAAAGAAAAAGTCAGGCGGCTGGATGCTGGCTACGGTGCTGCTGTTGGCGGCTGCGGGCCTGCTGGTGGTACATTCCCATCAGACGGCGGCGGTCCCGCCGGAGAAACCGGCACAGGAGGAGCCGTCCATGACGGTGATCCCTGCGGAGCCGGAATTGCCGGAAGAACCAGTGGAGGAAGGCCCTGTCCCGGAGGAACCCTGGGGGCCGGTGGCGGAATCAGCGCCTGTGGATGACAGCTATTTTGATGATGTGGCTTTTGTGGGGGACTCCCGGACTGACGGCTTCCGACTTTACAGCGGATTGAACCGGGGCACGTATTTCTGCGTTACCGGAGAAACAGTGGCCTCCGCTACGGAACTGGAAAACTGGAAGGGCGAAAATGGGAAAAAGGTCTCTCTGGCAGAGGCCGTGGCCGCCGCAGACTGCGGAAAGATCTACCTGATGCTGGGCGTCAACGAGCTGGGCTGGAAGGGGACGGACATCTTCCGGGGCCATGCGGAAAACCTGATCCGCCGACTGAAGGCAGACCATCCCGACGCGGAGCTGGTGATCCAGTCTCTGTTGCCGGTCTCGGCGGAACAGGACGCCAAAGGCTCCTATGTCAATAACCAGCGGATCCTGGCTTACAATCAGGTGTGGCGGGAGCTGGCGGAGGAAAACGGCTGCGCCTATGTAGATGTGGCGGAGGTATTCGCCGGAGAGGACGGCTGTCTGCCGGAGGAACTGAGCTTCGATGGCGTTCATCTGAACCGGGCGGGATGCCGACTTTGGCTGGACTATCTCCGGACGCACAGCGTAGCGGGGGAAGCACCGGAGGAACCTGCGTCCACGCAGACGGAACCGGAAGAAGCCAGCCTTGCACCCGCACCGTCGGAAACAGAGCAGCCGTGAACTCACAGGACTGAGACCGTTGGATCGATAAATGAAAGCTGCCTGTACCGGGGGTTGAGAACCGGTACAGGCAGTTGCTTTTTTATGGGAGAATATGTAGAAAGACGGACGGCGTGAGCCGTCCGTCTCTCCGTGTAAGATAGAGAAAAGAGAGGGAAAATGAGATTGGTTGGGATTGCTTCTATGGCTTTATCATACGGTGTGAAAACGGAAAAGTCAACAGGTGGAGCCAATTCTTCATAAATTGTTCACAAAATAACAAAGCAAATAAATCTGTTCATAAAATATTCAAAAATACAGGTGAAATATTAGGTTGACGAATGTTTTAGTGTGTGATAATATTTAGCATACTAAAAATTAGGACACTAAATGCAAAGGAGCTGATACCGATATGAAACCAGTTTGCGGACCGGATTTTTTGGGGCCTTTGTTAGGTCACGCGGCGCATCTGGCACGGGAGCGGATGGACGCCCGGCTATCCCGGTATGACATGACCCCCTCCCAGACCCATACGCTGCTGTACCTCAGCAGTCACGGATATACCGCCCCCCAGCGGGATGTGGTGGAACACCTGCGGGTGCGGCCCTCCACTGCCAACGGTATTCTGGACCGGATGGAGGAAAAGGGCCTGATTCGCCGCACGGCGGATGAAAATGACCAGCGTCAGAAGCAGGTCACGGCCACGGAGAAGGGCCGGGAACTGAACAGCCTGGTGCGGGCCGCCTTTCAGGATGCGGAGGCGGTCATGGTCAAGGGCCTGCGGCTGGAGGAGACTGAGGTCCTGCGGCTGCTTTTGTACCGTGTCATCGAGAATTTAGAGGAGGACCGAACCACATGCTGAAAAAACTCGGGCCATACGCAAGGCCCTATTCCAAATGGATCGCGGTGGGCGTTCTGTGCAGCGCTGCCGAGGCCATTTTTGAACTGCTGATCCCGCTGGTGATGGCGGATATTGTGAATATCGGCATTGAAACGGCGAATCAGAACTACATTCTGCAAAAGGGCCTTCTCATGGTGGGGATGGCCGTCATCTCCCTGTGCTTCGGCCTGGGGACTGCGGCATCTTCCTCCGTTGCCGGACAGGGTTTCGGCGCGGAGCTGCGGCGGGCGGAATATGAGCACATTCAGGATTTTGCCTTTTCCAACATCGAGAAGTTCTCTACCGCGTCCCTTGTGACCCGGCTGACCAATGACGTCAATAATATGCAGATGACGTTGATGATGGGGATGCGGCTGCTGGTACGGGCCCCGGTGATGCTGGTGGCGGCACTGGTGCTGTCCATCCGGCTGAGCCGTGATCTGAGCAACGTATTTCTGGTGGTGATCCCCCTGCTGCTGTTCTTTATTGTCCTGATCCTCACCAAAGCGGGGCCGCTGTTCCGGTCCCTCCAGGAGCGGACGGACGCCCTGAACCTGGTGGTGCAGGAAAACCTCACCGGTATCCGGGTGGTGAAGTCCTTCGTCCGGGAGGACTATGAGGAGGAGAAGTTCGCCAAGCGCAACGGCGATCTGAAGGAAAGCTCCATGCGGGCCTTCGGCATGGTGGTCATCAACATGCCTGTGATGATGCTGGTGGTGTACAGCACCATCATCGCCATCATGTGGTTCGGCGGCAAAATGGTCTACGCCGGGACGCTGCCGGTGGGCGACCTCACCGCTTTCTTTACCTATATTACCCAGATTTTGATGTCTTTGATGATGGTTTCCATGATGTTCATGATGATGACCCGGTCCATCGCTTGCGCCAAGCGGATCGTGGAGGTTCTGGACGAGCGGCCCGCGATCACCAACGACAGCGCCAAGGCGGACGCCGCCGTGAAGAATGGCAGCATCGACTTTGACCATGTGTTTTTCAAATACAGTGACACCAGCCCGGAATGGGTGCTGAAGGATGTGAACATCCACATTCCCAGCGGTGCCACGGTGGGCATTTTGGGCGGCACCGGCAGCGGCAAGACCAGCCTCATGAGCCTGATCCCCCGGCTGTACGAGGCGCAAGAGGGCACCGTTTCCGTGGGCGGACGTCCGGTAGCGGACTACACCATGGAGCATTTGCGGGAGTCCGTCAGCGTGGTGCTGCAAAAGAACACCCTGTTCTCCGGCACTATCCGGGAAAATCTGCTTTGGGGCGCTCCCAACGCCACGGAGGACCAGCTTTGGGCCGCCTGCCGCGCTGCCTGTGCCGACGAATTTCTGGAGCGAATGCCTGACGGTCTGGACACTGATTTGGGACAGGGAGGCGTCAATGTCTCCGGCGGGCAGAAGCAGCGGCTGTGCATTGCCCGTGCTATTTTGAAAAAACCGAAGGTGCTGATCTTAGATGATTCCACCAGCGCTGTGGATACTGCCACGGATGCGAAGATCCGTCAGGCATTCCGGCAGGATCTGCCGGGAACCACCAAGCTCATCGTGGCCCAGCGGGTGACGTCCGTCATGGACGCCGACCTGATTCTGGTGATGGATGACGGCGCGGTGGCGGCCCAAGGCACCCATGAAGAACTGATGAAGACCTGCGAAATTTACCGCGAGGTCTACGAATCCCAGCAGGAAGGAGTGAGCATCGGTGGCTGAGAACAATACGAGACGCGGACCGGGCCACGGTCCCGGCGGACCCCGGGGCGGCTTCCGAAAGCCCAAGGACCTGCGGGGCACCCTAAGCAAGCTCATGGGCTATCTGGGGAGGTATAAGGCGCTGCTGGTGGTCGTGGTGATTTTGCTGTTTATCAGCGCCGCCTGCTCCGTGGCAGGCTCTTACCTCATCAAACCCCTCATCAATGATTATATCCTCCCCGGCGATTTTATCGGCCTTGCCAAAATGCTCTGTGTCATGGCGGGGGTCTACGCTGTGGGCGCGATATGCTCCTACGGCTATGCCAAAATCATGGTCCATGTGGCCCAGAACACCGTGGCAAAGCTCCGGGCAGACCTGTTCGACAAAATGCAGAAGCTGCCCCTGAAATTCTTCGATACCCACACCCACGGCGAGCTGATGAGTCGGTACACCAACGATATCGAAACGGTTTCCGAGGCTTTGAACAACAGCTTCGCGAGCCTTATTTCCTGCTCCCTGACCTTTGTGGGCACGGTCGTGATGATGATCGTCCTCAGTCCCATCCTGACGGCCATTACCGCCGTGATGCTGGGGGTCATGCTGCTGGTGGTGAAAACCATCGGCGGCCGCAGCCGCCGGTACTTTGCCGCCCAGCAGAAGGCCATCGGCGCGGTGAACGGCTATATCGAGGAGATGATCGAGGGCCAGAAGGTCATCAAGGTCTTTAACCACGAGGCGGCGGCCAAGGCGGGCTTTACCGGGTTGAACGATACCTACCGGGATGCTGCTATCCGGGCGCAGGCCTACGCCGGGGCCATGATGCCCGCCATGGGAAACTTGAGCCACATCAACTATGCTATCACCTGCTGCATCGGCGGCCTGCTGGCCATCCGCACCGGCGATCTGGGCGGGCTTTCTGCCTTTTTGCAGTACACCAAGCAGGTGAGTCAGCCCATCACCCAGATCTCTCAGCAGGTGAACACCATCCTCTCCGCCGTGGCCGGCGCGGAGCGGGTCTTTGAGATCATGGAAACGGAGCCGGAGGTGGATGACGGCAAGGTGACGCTGGAGCGGGTGAAGGAAAATCCGGACGGCACCCTCACTGAGGCGGATTACGACACCGGCGCGTGGGCGTGGAAAAAGCCGGACGGCAGTCTGGTGCCCCTGCGGGGGGATGTGCGGTTCGACCATGTGGTGTTTGGATATGATGACCGGAAGATCATCCTCCATGACATTTCCCTCTTTGCCAAGCCTGGTCAGAAGATTGCCTTTGTAGGCTCCACCGGCGCCGGAAAGACCACCATCACCAGCCTTATCAACCGGTTCTATGAGATCCAGTCCGGAACCATTACTTACGATGGCATTGACGTTCGGGATATTCAGAAGGATTCCCTGCGACGGTCGTTAGGCGTGGTCTTGCAGGATACCCACCTCTTTACCGGCACGGTGGCGGACAACATCCGCTATGGCCGTCTGGATGCCACCGACGAGGAGATGGAGGCCGCAGCTCGGTTGGCGGGAGCGGACGGCTTCATCCGGCATTTGCCCGACGGTTATCAGACGGTCCTCACCAGCGAAGGCGGCAGCCTCAGCCAGGGCGAGCGGCAGCTTTTGAACATTGCCCGCGCCGCCTGCGCCAACCCGCCGGTGCTGATTCTGGACGAGGCCACCAGTTCCATCGACACCCGGACGGAAAAGCTCATCGAAAAGGGTATGGACCGGCTGATGGCGGGGCGCACTGTGTTCGTCATTGCTCACCGGCTCTCCACTGTCCGAAACTCCAAGGCCATTATGGTTCTGGAGCAGGGCAGCATCATTGAGCGGGGCGACCACGAGGACCTGCTGGCCCAGCACGGCCGCTACTACCAGCTCTACACCGGTCAGGCTGAACTGGCGTAAAGGAAAGCACTGCCATATAGGAAAGTCCCTGCGTACATAGTACGCAGGGACCTTTTTGATGGCATTGAGCATGTTGGTCAGTCAGACCAGCTTTTCAAAATAGAAGAAGGTCTCGTCCTCACCATTTCGCCGCATACAGGCAGACAGCATCTTGTAGGATGCCTCATTTTCCTTGTAGCACTTTGCCACGATCCGACTCAGGTTCACCTGATACAGACCCCATTCCGCGGCACACCGGAAAGCCTCGGTGCCGTAGCCGTTTCCAGCATAGGCCTTATCGATCCGGCAGCCAAGCTCCGCACTGCCCCGGTAGTCGAAGTTATAGAGCACCGCCTCGCCGATGAGCGTTCCGTTCAGCCGCACGGCGAAATTCACCGCCATTCGGTTTTCAAAATCCCGGCGGGCCACGTCATAAAAGCTGCGCTCTGCCACAGGCGCGCCCAGACCGCCCACATCGTCATAACCCCACCAGCGGTTTCGGTCACTATCCAGCACCAACGCATTATAGGCAGGGATATCCGCCTCCGTAATGGCGGAAAGGGTCAGACGCTCGGTTTTCAGCTCCGGGATCGCGGAAACGTGCCGCAGTAGTTCATTCTGAGGCAAGAAATGATACTTGGGAGCCAGCTTTGCCGGGCCGTATTGCAGCTTAGAGGTCCGCAAACCCCGGTCCCCGGCATCATCCTCCCGGTTCACATAGGTGCAGCCGTCACCAAAGGCGGCCACCTCCGCCTGTACCATGGCAGGATATGCGCCGGCATAGGAATAGAGGGCCTTTTCAATGTGGATGATGAGGGTCTCACCGCATTTTTCGCAGAGAGACAGGGCAATCAGCTTTTCTCCGACGAACATGCCGCCCCGCAGGAGCCAGGGCTTGTCCGGCATGGCCATCATCTTTTTGGAGAGTTCCAGCTCTGCCATGGCCTTGCTGCCGCTGTCCTTGGGAAATTCCACTTTAAAATCTACCCAGAACTGTTCAATAGCCTCGGCGTCCGCCTTGGCACTAATGGGGCGGAACTCCGCATTGGGCCATTGGGCGTAGAACTTTTTGATGTGATTCCGCTGGCCGGAGTACCGCCGCCCGGCGAAGAGCTGGAGGTCCTCCTTGTAGTACAGGTAGTCCCGCCAGGTGCGGATGTTGCTCACCCGCACATAAGGATACCGGGCCAGCAGTACAGGGGCTTTTTCCTCCGGCACGATGGAGATCTCCGGCTGAATACCCGTTTCCATGCAGTAGGCTTCAATGGCAGACAGGGCTGCGTCCTCATCCCCCTCCGGTCCGGCCACCGGATAATCGAAGGACACCCGTCCCTCACTTTCACACCGGATAATCAGACAGCCTGCCGCCTCTGCCCAGGCGTAACGCAGCGCGCTCCGCCACATGAGCTTGACACCGGCGGAGTATTCGCATAGCGCGTAATCGCAGTTTTCATAATAGCGCCGCAGCATGGCTGCGTCCCGTACCGTAATATTTTTGAATGTCAGCATAAATCCTCGCTTTGATCGGTTTTTTCTATCATACGCCTGAAACGGGCGGACGATACAGTCGCTTTTGCAACTTTTTCAAGAAAAAGTTTCTGGTCCAGATGAAAACTCCCCCGGAATTCCGGGGGAGAGGTTGCTTAGGTCATTTGCTTGCGGCGGCTGAGGTTCATGGTGCCGTCCTGCATGGCGTTCAGGGAATCCAGGCTCTTGCCGGTGCCCAGAACCACGCAGGAGATGGCGTCCTCCGCCACGGTGGTGTGGATGCCGGTGCGGGCGGTAACCAGCTTGTCAAAGCCGTACACCAGGCTGCCGCCGCCGGTCATGATGATGCCGTTGGTGGACACATCCGCCACCAGCTCCGGGGGCGTCCGCTCCAGAACGGAGTGAATGGCCTCCATAATGCGCTCCACAGGTTCCTCGAAGGCGTCCATCATCTCCGTAGAGCTGACGGTCACGACCTTGGGAAGACCCGTCAGCAGGCAGCGGCCCTTTACGTCCATGGTCTCTTCCTCGTCCTTGGGGAAGACACAACCGATCTGCTTCTTCATTTCCTCGGCGGTGCGCTCACCCACCAGCAGGTTATGCTTGCGGCGCATATACTTCACCACGGCCTCATTCAGCTGGTCGCCAGCGATCTTGATAGAGGCGGATTCCACCACACCAGAGAGGGAGATCACGGCGATGTCCGCCGTACCGCCGCCGATGTCCACCACCATGTGGCCGTCGGGCTGGGTGATGTCGATGCCCGCGCCAATGGCGGCGGCCACAGGCTCTTCAATGAGGTAGACCTTTCGGGCACCGGCCTGAATACCCGCATCGATGACGGCGCGCTCCTCGACCTCCGTGATGCCGGAGGGTACGCAGATGATGACCCGGGGCTTGAAGAAGGAGAAGCCGGCAACCTTGTGAATGAACTCTTTCAGCATCCGCTCCGTCATGTCATAGTCGGAGATCACGCCCTCCCGCAGAGGACGGATGGCGATGATGTTGCCGGGGGTACGGCCCAGCATAGCCTGGGCGTCGGTGCCCACCTTCAGAAGCTTACCTGTGGTCTTGTCCATCGCCACCACAGAGGGCTCGTTGAGGACAACGCCCTTGCCCTTTACATATACCAGAACGGAAGCGGTACCCAGATCGATACCGATATCTTTTGCAAACGTCATATTGACACCTCGCTGCACTTTCTGCAAATCTATTATAAGCGTTTTTTCAACACACAATCATACATTTTCTATTATACGTGTGCTTTTCCCTGATTGCAAGACGCTATCTGAGAATTTTTTTCCTTTTTCTCCCGGTTTGGCGTTCTTGCTGCCGTCAGACAGAGGATGGAAGCAGCCCCATTGTCACGCAGTACCCGAACGCACTCGGACAAAGTGGCTCCGGTGGTGTGGATATCGTCGATGAGCAGGATTCGTCGATCCCGGATCAGTTCCGGGTCCGCAGGATCGTAAACGCCCAGCACATTGGCTCGCCGGGCGGCTTCTCCCTGCAATCCGGACTGGGCGGGATTGTCCTGCACCTTCACCAGCAGTTGCACCGGCCGGGTGTCCCAATGGCGGCAGGCGGCCTCCGCCAGCAGCCGGGACTGGTCATACCCACGTGTTTCCAGACGCTTCTGGCTCACCGGCACCCAAGTCACCGTGTCGAATTCCCCACCAAACCGTTCCGCCGCACACCGGGCCAAAAGCTCACCAAAGGGTTCCGCCAGAGCGGAGCCGCCCCGGAATTTTAGGCGCAGCAAAGCCTCCCGCACCACACCCTCGTACCAGAGCGGGGCGGCGCAGGTCAAGTCCTTGTCGGTCATGACCACCTGTTCCTCCGGGAGCCACGGCAGGGTCTTTTCGCACTTGGAGCAGACGCCCACGGCGTCCAGGACTTTGCCGCAAAAGGGGCACTTGGGAGGAAAAAACAGGTTGATGATGCTTTCAAAAAAATGATTCATTTTTTCTTCCGAGGATAAGGCTTCGGCTCATCGGTCAGGCCAACTAAATAGTCGATGCTGACGCCATAGTATTCGGCCAATTTGATGATTGCGTCCAGCGGATACCGTGAAACGCCAATTTCGTATTGGCTATATGTGTTTTGGCTGACATGGAGCACGTTCGCAACGTCTTTCTGCGTGAGGCCTCTGTCATTTCGCAAATCTCGGATTCTTCCATATTTCAATATCTCAGTTCGCATATACATCACCTAAAACGAGTATATGTATCTTGAAATAAGATATTTTTACTTTATCTGGAAATCAGATAAAACCGTCTGCTCCCGCAGAGGGCAGTTCCCACTACGGGGCAAGGGGAAGGGGCCTTTGGCGCAAAGGTCCCTCCCCTTTGGAAACCCCTCTTGGGGATGGGGGAGCGGCAGCGGAAAGAGAAGCAGAGGGTGTCCTATTTGCACCCCGTTGTGCTCCATGCCCGCAGATGCGGCGGCGCACTGATTGAGATTCAGGTATAGCGCAGCCGGCAGGTGGGTTCTGGATTTTGTCGGCAGTGCGTACCGGCCGCTCCTTCGTATGGGTGAGTTGGCCGCTTTGCCGGTCAACTCATCCCTCAGCGCTTTTTCTTTTGTACCGTGTCCGGCACGTTTTCTTTTTGGCAAGACAAAAGAAAATGTGGGGGACATTCTGCACGGCAAAGCCGTGCTTCTTGTCCCGGAAACCGGGCAAATCCTTGCACTATTATGGTGCGATCAAAACAACCTCCTTGTGAAATACCAAAATCCATGGTATGATAACATGAAAAATCTCAAAGGATGTTTAAGATGAAACAAGTCACCATTTATACCGATGGCGCCTGTTCCGGCAATCCCGGACCCGGTGGCTGGGGAGCCATTTTGATGTACGGTGCCCACAAACGGGAGCTTTCCGGCGGGGAGGCCGATACCACCAACAACCGCATGGAGCTGACCGCCGTGATCCGGGCGCTGTCCCTTTTGAAGGAGCCTTGCATCGTGGAGCTTTGGAGCGACTCCAAATATGTGATCGACGGCCTTTCCAAGGGCTGGGCTAAGGGCTGGAAGGCCAAGGGCTGGGTGAAAAGCGACAAAAAGCCCGCCCTGAACCCGGACCTCTGGGACGAGCTGCTGCGGTTGGAGAGCATCCACACCCTCCGCTACCACTGGGTCAAGGGTCATGCGGAGAACGAATTCAATAACCGCTGCGACGAACTGGCGGTCGCCGAGAGCCACAAATTCCGGTAAGGACGGCGTTTTTTACCGGCTTTCGCGGGTATTTGTGGAAAACGCGGTCGAAAAGTTGAAAAGGGTTCGGAACGTTTACAAATTGTTCACAGCAAACACATAATTTCGCAAAAATGTTCGGGTATCTTAATACTTGCAAAGGGTCCTCCCAACCCGATGCGTTTTCTCCCTCCTAAAACACACAGCAAAAACCCCTCGCCACTCGGCGAGGGGTTTTTGTGTTTCCTTATTTGTAATAGTCCGTCTCGTCTGTCAGGGCCATGGGCAGGCCGTTGTGATACACCGGCATCAGCTGGAATTTGAAGCGGCTGGTCCGATGAAGCCGGTCAATCTGTTCCTTTACTGCCGGGTCCACAACGCCCTTGCGGACATACTCGTTGACGGCGTGGTAGGTAAAGCCCAGGTTGTCCTCGTCCGTCAGACCGGTGAGACCATCGGAGGGGGGTTTGATCAGGAATTTTTCCGGCAGGCCCAGCTCCGCGCCAAGGGCGATGACCTCCTCCGTGGTGTACATCCCCAAGGGGGAGAAGGCCCCGGTGGCGTCGCCGTAGACCGTGCAGTAGCCCACCCAGTCCTCCGAGAGGTTAGAGGTGTTCAGCACGATACCGGCGTCCTCGCTCTGGGCGATGGCGTACAGTGTTACCATCCGCATCCGGGAGGGCAGGTTCACCGTGGTCTGGCGGCGGGGGTTTATGCCCAAACGCGCCATCTCATCCAAAATGCCGCTGGTGCCGCCCTGAATGTTGAATACATAGTGGCGAATTCCGAGAAATTCCACCAGACCGTTGGAATAGTCAATGTCCGGCTGGATGCCGTCAGGCATCAGTACGCCCACTACATTTTCCTTTCCGTAGGCCGCTACTGCCAGCGCTGCCACCACGGAGCTGTCCTTCCCACCGGAAATGCCGATCACGGCGGTCTTTCCGCCGCAGGCCTTCATCTGCTGCCGCATCCAGTCCAGCAGACCGGGCAGCTGTTCCTTTGCGTGAAATTCCATACGCTCACCCTTTCTGATTTATGATGCCCCATTGTAAAGGGAAGGATCGCAATTTGCAAGCGGATTCCCGTTTTTTGGCAAAAACACAAAAAATGACGTAAAATTCAGATCAAATTCGACGCCTGCAAAAAATGTAGCCGAAGCGGGAAACGATTTGATCTCCCATAACGTTTTATCAGTGAAAGCGCTTTTCAATCACACAAAAAAGGAGGCATTGCATGACGGAAGCACAACTCAGCAATGCCATGGATGCTTATGGCTCCACGGTTTACAGGCTGGCCCTGACCCGGATGCAGAATATCGCCGACGCGGAGGACGTGTATCAGGAAGTGTTCCTCCGGCTGTGGAAGCAGGCGGCGGAGGACTGGGACGGGGACCGTGCCAAGGCATGGCTTATCCGCACAACGCTGAACCGTTGCGCGGATCTGCACCGGTTCCACCTGCGGCGACCGGTACTTTCTTTCGCGGAGATACCGGATCTGGCGCAGCCGGAGGACGAGAGCCGGGAGCTGTGGGAAGCGGTGAGCCGCCTGCCGGAAAAGGCCCGGACAGCGGTGCATCTCTATTATGCCGAGGGGTATTCGGCGGAGGAGATCAGCCAACTGATGCACATTCCCGCCGCCACGGTCCGAACCCGGCTCCACCGGGCCCGCAAGCAGCTGAAAGAACTTCTGGGAGGTATTGACGATGAAACGTGCGTATCACGATCTGATGGAACAAATTTCGGTCCCCAGCGGGCTGAATGACCGGGTGCTGCAAACGGTCCGGCAGGAGGCGGCCGGTGTCGGAACGCAGCGGAAACGGACGGCGCTGCGGGCGGCAGTATGTGCGGCATGCGCTTTGACTCTGGTGCTGGGGACGGTGCGACTTGCGCCCCGTTCGGCAGAGGAACCCGGACTGCCCCAGCTTACTTACAGCTTTGGCCTGACGGCCTATGCCGCCGATATCGGGGAGACCATCGTCCCCAATGCCAACGGCGGGTTGGCGCTGCGCAGCGGCACCGGGATCTGGGATCCGTTACAGGGGCATTTTACCGGCTGCCTGTTCCAAGTGACCGGGGAAAGTCTTCAAAAGGTGACTTTGTCTGTGGACCGGGGCGGACTGTACCGCAGCGAGACCCGAAAGGCTTTGTCTAATGATGAGGTGCAGGCGCTCTGGCAGGCGGAGGAGACCGGGGAGCTGGTGTGCAGCGTCTATGGCGCAGACGAGGGCGCGCCCATGAATGCCGATGTCATGACGGCTTTGGGCAGCGATGTAACCGTGGACTATGATCCTTCGGCCAGCTATGGCTTCTGGGTGCCCCCGGAGGAATTGCCAACGGCGAGCGATGACATGAAGCAGGATACGTGGGACAGCATCGACACCTTTGACGGAGCGCATCTGACGGTGGAGGCCACTTTCCTGGACGGCAAAACAGAAAGCCGGACCTACACCCTCTCCACCGGCCGTCTGCGGCTGGACCGGTATGAAAACGGAACATGGACGGTCCTGCCCCAGTTGGCCGGGGACGAGGAGGCGTACGTTTACGGCATTTATGCCGTCAGCGAAGATGAGAGCCGCTGGCTTCAATGGCCGGTGGAGGGCAGCAATACCATCAGCCTCAGCAACCCCTTTGGAGCCAGATGGAATCCCGGCGGACAGGGGAAAACCATTCACAACGGGATCGACATTCCGGCCGAACGGGGAATCCCGGTGCTGGCGGCTGCGGACGGCACCGTGACGGAGACCGGCTTTGACGCAGAGCGTGGAAATTACCTGATGATCGACCACGGCGATGGACTCACCACGCTGTACGCCGCGTGCAGCAAGGTGGATGTGAACGAGGGTGATGCTGTAAAGGCGGGGACGCTGATCGCCGCCGTGGGCAGCACAGGGAGGTCCACTGGCCCGCATCTTCATTTTGAGGTCCGGCAGGACGGTGTTCCACAGAATCCCACGGTCTATTTCGACGCGGATGTTCGATCGACCCTGCGGATGGGATAAATGAACAGCGCCCACGGCGAAAGCCGTGGGCGCTGATTTTTATTTGGTTTCCGCGTAGATTCCGCTTTCGCCAGCCCACCACATGGCATCATACAACTGCTCAAGATCGGCGCAGGAGCCGGCGTAATCCTTCACATCGTCATAGAGGGGACAGGGCTTGCCGTGGGAAAACCGCTCATTGTAGTCAGCAACGATCTGAGGCAGGTCCTGGTTCAATTCCTCCACCGTCAGCACACGGGACCAGGGCTGGCCGTTCTCGTCCCGGAACGCACATTCTATTTCATCCAGATTGCCGATGACCGCCAGCGCCGCCGCCATGTCCTGATAGAGGCCCTTTTCGGAGTCTCCCATTTTACCGGAAGTCTGGGGGACGGAGAAATTCAGCGTCAGGCGGTAAGGCGCGGAGGAGGTGTGCAGCTCCAGCGTATAGCTGCCGCAGGTGTCGAACCGTAAGGCGTTGAGTACCCGGCCCACGGCGGGGGCGTCCCCCACATAGGGCGTTTGGGCCTGATAGATTCTGTCAATCTGCGGCGAGATCTCAACGCCACCCTGCCAGATCAGCTGATCCCCCAGATAGACCGCGTTGACGCCCTCCGTGTTGAGGACGGCCCGGTAATCACCGGAATTGCTGAGGGGAGAGGGCAATACCTGACGGCAGGTGATGCGGACGATCCCCTCCGGCTCCTGCTCTGTTTCCCACTGGCGGCAGGCCGTGCCGGACCAAATGGAGTATACCCGGATGTCTAGCTGCCCCGGCACATCTGTGTTGATGGTCCAACTCATACCCTGCGTCTGGATCGGCGTGCCGATGACAAACAGCTTTGCCGCAAAACCTACCGCAAACAGCAGCACCGTGACGGCTACCGCCGCCGCCACCCGCCGCCAGCCCCGGCGCTTCACTTTTTTCAGATAGTCCACCTCTTTTGCGTCCTCCGGGGCCGCCTGCTCCGGCGCGCCTGTCAGCGCTGCCAGAAGCTGGGCGCAGTCCGGGCACCCAGACAGATGACGCTCCACCGCTGTATTGCTCTCTGGGGAGGTGAGGCCCTCCACATAGGAGGGGAGCAAATCCTGCACCACACCGCAGGTCAGATCATTTTTCATTGTTGCAGCCTCCTTGCTTCAATCGTTCCTTGCCCCGGTAAAAGGTCACTCTGGCCCAGGTCTCCGTTTTGCCTAAAACGTCTCCGATCTCCCGGAAGGACAGCCCACCGAAGGCCCGGAGGTAGACCACCTCCCGCCCCGGCTCCGGCAGCTCGTGGATCTGCCGCAGTAGATCCAGATGCCCAGAGCGGCTGACGGCCTCCTCCTCGGCGGAGAGCACCAGCGGCAGCTCTGCTTCCTCAGGAAGCGCCGTTTCCCGGTTGGCCTTCCGCAAATGCTGATACCACAGGTGCTTGGCGATCTGGCACAGCCAGACGGACACCTTGCAGCTGCCGTCGAACCGGTCGATGGACCGCACTGCCTGATAAAAGGTCTCTTGGGTCAGTTCCTCCGCCGTCTGGGGGTCCCGGCATTGGGAGAGTAGAAATTTATAGACCGTCTGCGCGTGTTGGCGGTAGACGGTGTCCAGATCCTTCACGGAGTTTCTCCCCCTTTCAGCGGTGTTTTCACCTGTTATATCCCTTTGGGGCGCGGTTCGTTACAGCGGAGGAAAAAGATTTTGAAAAAAAGGAGCCATACGGCTCCTTTTGTGATACTCAGAAGGTTTCAGACTGGACCAGTTCCTCGTAGGAACGGATGTAATAGTCGCAGAGATGCCGGATCTCCGGCTGATCCTGCTCCGCCGTGGCCTCATAGACCCCGGCTACCCGGAAGCCTGCTGCCTTGGCGGTGCGGATGGCGTGGAGGGCGTCCTCAAATACCACAGTGTCCCGCTTGTTGGACTGGAGCCGCCGCATGGCCATCTCGTAGATGTCGGCGCTTTCGGATTTGTGATTTCCTGCGTCGGCGGAGGTGACGATCCCTCGGAAATAGTGGTCGATGCCCGCCGTTTTCAGGGCCTTTTCCGTCAGCCGTCGATGGGTGGCGGTGGCTACATACATCCATACACCCTCCATTTTCAAAATGGAGAGAAATTTTTCCAGACCCGGCTTGGGCCGGACCTGGCTGGAATAGAACGTCTCCATCCGCTGAATGATCTGGTCGATGATCTCCTGCTGGGACCACGGCAGACCGCAGACCTCCCGCAGATAGGGGATCACGTCGCAGTCCGCTAAGGTATGGAGCATCCGGTCCTGCTCCGGTGTGGCGGAAATACCCGCCTCCTTTAAAAACGTGGGACCCAGCTCCCGCCAGGTGGGCATGGAGTCCAGCAGGGTCCCGTCCATATCAAAAATCGCGCTTTGTAACCGCATTGATGACCTCGATCTCCATAAATTTTGAAACTTGCGGCATCTACGCCGATAGAGCGCAGATGAAAAAACTGGTATTTTATCGTTCGTTACTGCCGATCCAATAGCACCCTGCACCTATAATAGCAGCTAAAAATTCAATTGCCTTGAGATACATATCATAGCTATGCCAACCAATGATAAAACCAGATAATATGTAAATCACTGCAAATATAACTACCGAAATAACCGCCCGCTGTATTTTGCTTTTCATCAAAGAAATTTCCTTTAAAATTCAGATTATGTTTGTCAGGGCATTCTTGGGGCAACTTTACTTACCCCTGTGGGGCAATTCACCTTCTGCGCCTGACAAAAATATTCTGACTCAAGTGCCCTGGGCGCATTCGCCAGTCCGCAGATCGGTGAGAAAGGGATGATTAGGAGGGGGCTTGTCCCCCTCCTAATTATGTGAGATGAAAATACTTTGACTTGTGCGCCTTGGGCGCACACAGCAGTGACAGAGGTCACTGCTGGTGGGGAATCTAAAGGGGGAGCCTGCTCCCCCTTTAGGCTTTAGCACAATTTGGAGCCCGCCGGGATCTGATCGTCCAGCATGATGAGGTTCAGCTTTTCCTCGCCCTTTTCTGTGTGGACGGCGGAGAGCAGCATACCGCAGCTTTCCAGCCCCATCATCTTCCGGGGAGGCAGATTCACGATGGCGGCCAGGGTTTTGCCTACCAGTTCCTCCGGCTCATAGAACTTGTGGACACCGGAGAGAATCTGCCGGTCGGTGCCGGTGCCGTCATCCAACGTGAAGCGCAGCAGTTTGTCGGACTTTTTCACGGCTTCGCAGGCCTTGACCTTCACCACCCGGAAATCGGACTTGCAGAAGGTGTCGAAGTCCACCGTTTCGGTGAGCTGAGGTTCTACCTCCACGGCGGGCTGCTCTGCCTTTTTAGCAGCGGCTTCGGCGGCTTCCAGCTCTGCAAGAGCCTTATCCAGGTCCAGACGGGGGAACAGATTTTCACCCTTGACCACGGCGGCGGTCTCAGGCAGTTCGCCCCAGAGGTCCGCAGACTCCCAGGTCCGGGTCCCCGCGCCCACGCCGATCTGGGCGAAGAGCTTTTCCATGCTCTCCGGCATGAAGGGGGTCAGTAGGATACCGCAGATGCGGGTGGCTTCCAGCAGGTTGTAGAGCACATGGGCCAGCCGGTCGCCGTTGGCTTCCATGTCCTTGGCCAGCGCCCAGGGAGCGTTCTCGTCGATATACTTGTTGGCCCGCTGGATCAGCTTGAAGGTCTCAGACAGGGCGTTGTGGGGGGCAAAGGTGTCCATCTCGTGAGCGTAGGCCTTCTTCAGACCGGCGGCCTGAGCCACCAGCTGGGCGTCGTACAGCACGGGATCCACAGTGTCACCGCTGGCGGCCAGCTCCACGCTGCTGCCCATGCGGACCATAGCGGCCAGCTGCTTCTCATCCTCCGTGGCACCGCAGCCTGCGGGGAGGGAGCCGCCGAAGTATTTGTTTACCATGGCGGTGGTGCGGCTGAGAAGGTTGCCCAGATCGTTGGCCAGGTCAGTGTTGATGGTCTGGATCAGCAGCTCATTGGAGAAGTTGCCGTCAGAGCCGAAGGGGAAGGTCCGCATCAGGAAGAAGCGGAGAGCATCCACGCCGAACTGCTCCGCCAGCAGGTAGGGGTCCACCACGTTGCCCTTGGACTTGGACATTTTGCCGCCGTCCAGCAGCAGCCAGCCGTGGCCGAAAACGTGCTTGGGCAGAGGCTCCCCCAGGCTCATCAGCATGGCGGGCCAGATGATGGAGTGGAATCGCACAATTTCCTTGCCGACGATGTTGATGCCGGGCCAGTATTTCTTGTAGTCATTGTAGCGGTCGTTCTCATAACCCAGAGCGGTGATATAGTTGCTCAGAGCGTCCACCCACACGTAGACCACGTGCTTGGGATCGAAGTCCACGGGGATGCCCCAGGAGAAGCTGGTGCGGGAAACGCACAGATCCTCCAGACCGGGGTCGATGAAGTTTTTCACCATCTCGTTGACACGGGAACGGGGCTGGAGGAAGTCAGTGTTTTCCAGCAGGTCCCGGATACGGTCAGCATATTTGCTCAGACGGAAGAAGTAGGCTTCCTCCTCGGCGTCCACAACGGGGCGGCCGCAGTCGGGGCAGCAGCCGTCCTTCAGCTGGCTCTCCGTCCAGAAGGACTCGCAGGGAGTGCAGTATTTGCCCTTGTAGGTGCCCTTGTAGATGTCGCCCTTGTCGTACATCCGCTTGAAGATCCGCTGGATGGCCTTCACATGGTAATCGTCGGTGGTGCGGATGAAGCGGTCATTGGAGATGTTCATCAGCTTCCACAGATCCCGGACACCCCGGGGGCCTTCCACGATGCGGTCCACGAACTCCTGGGGAGTGACGCCGGCCTCGTTAGCCTTCTGCTCGATTTTCTGACCATGCTCATCGGTGCCGGTGAGGAACATGACGTCCTCGCCCTTCAGCCGGTGATACCGGGCCAGGGTGTCGGTGGCCACGGTGCAGTAGGTGTGGCCGATGTGCAGCTTATCTGAGGGGTAGTAGATGGGGGTTGTGATATAAAAAGTGTCCTTTTCCATATCCGGTTCCTCTTTTCTTCTTTATGATAAATTTTGAGTGATCGCAAATAAAAACGCCGTCCCTGAGCATACGCTCAAGGACGGCGAAGAAAGCCGTGTTACCACCTTGATTCACCCACACCTCGCGGCATGGGCCTCTGCGGGTACAAGCCTGCCGAAACCGGCACGCGATACCCTGACGCTGTAATGGGCGCACCCATCGCAGCCTGCGCCAAAGCGCTGAGCCGCGCGGCTCCGGGGCCATGTTCTGTCTACCGCATGGGTCCCTTTTCAGCTGCCGGGACTCTCTGAACCATGCCGCGAGGACGTACTCTCCCCTTCATTGCATTCTCGATTGCACTCACTTATACCATATTTTAAACGATTAGTCAATCATTCGGCCAAAATATTTCCGATTTCCGCTGTTTTTATTCGCTGCGGTACTTTCCCCGCCATTTTCCGGCAGCATAGTGATAGACCGACAGGGCGCAGGCCACGGCCCAGCCGATGCCGTAGCTCCAATACATAGCGTCCGGGCCGAAGCGGTTTGCCAGCAGGTACAGGAAGGGGACCCGCAGCAGGATCACAGAGGCCACCACGTTCACCATGGGATACAGGCTGTCGCCTGCGCCCCGCATGGCGGAGTTCAGTACGAACAGAATGGAAAACAGCACGTAGGGCGGCATCACACATTGCAGATAGCGGGCGCTGGCGGCGATGACCGCCGGGTCCGGGGAGAAGATCCGGGACAGAGGGACGGACAGCCACACCACAAGGGCGGAACTGAGAACCGTCCACACAACGGCCATGGTCACGGTGATCCGGACGCCCTGACGGACCCGGTCCTCCCGGCTTGCCCCCATATTCTGCCCCACAAAGGAGATCACAGCGGTGGCCAGGCTTTGGACCGGCAGGAAGGACAGGGTATCCAGTTTATTGCCCACGTTGAAGCCGGCAGTGAAGGCCTTTCCGTAGCTGTTGACCTTGGAGAGTACGCCCATGGCGCCCAGGGCCACCAGAGACATCTGGATACCGCTGGGCAGGCCGATGCGGATGATCTCACAGAACAGTTTGCGGTCGAAGATCCCGTTGAAGGGATGGATGGCCAGCTGCGGGTACTTGCGGTTGATATACCAGATACCGAACAGCCAGCTGCACAATTGGGCGATGACGGTGCCCAGCGCTACACCCAGCACCCCCAGCGGTACCGCCAGCACCAGTGCCAGATCCAGTAAGATGTTCAAAATCGTGGACACCGCCAGAAACAGCAGTGTGGTGGAGCTGTTGCCCATGCCCCCTAAAATGCCGGCGTTGAGATTATAGCCGATGCTGCCGACAAGCCCCGCACAGACCACCAGCAGATAGGTTCGGGTCTCTGCCCAGGCGGCGGGGTCTACCCGTAAAACGGTCATCAGGGGATTCACCAGCAGCAGCGCGGCGGCGGTGATGGGCAGGATGCTGCGGATAAAGGCGGTATACAGGCTGTCGATGGCGCTCCGGACCCGGTCCGGTCTCCCACCGCCGAAGGCCTGGGCGATGACCACGGTGCCGCCGGTGGCGATGCCGGAGAACAGGGAGGTGAACAGGAAGATCACCGGAAAGCCAACGCCCACGGCGGCCAAGGCTCCATCGCTGACATAGTTGCCTACTACCCAGCTATCCACCATATTGTAGAACTGCTGCAAAAAATTGCCTGCCAGCAGCGGCAGGGTAAACATCAGAATATGGCGGTAGGGATTGCCTGCCGTCATATTCCGGATCCCGCTTTCCGTCCCCACGATGCACCTCAACTCATAAAATCATTTTATTTTACTGTACTCCTTTTCATCGGAAAGGGCAAGTTGATTTCCCGGCGGAAACCAGGTAAAATAGGGGAAACTGTCAAAACCGCCACCGGGACCGAGCGGCGGGGAAGGAGCCTCTATGAAACTGGTATCTTGGAATGTCAACGGCCTGCGGGCTTGCCTCGGCAAGGGCTTTCTGGACTTCTGCGCCTTCGCGGACGCGGATGTGATCTGCTTGCAGGAGACGAAGATGCGCCCGGAGCAGGCGGAATTCGACCTGCCGGGCTATGAGCGCTACTGGAACAGCGCAGATAAGGCAGGCTATTCCGGCACCGCCGTGTTCACCCGGCAGACGCCCCTCTCCGTCACCTATGACTTCGGCAAAGAGGTCCACCGCCACGAGGGACGGGTCATCACGGCGGAATATCCGGAATTCTATCTGGTGTGCTGCTACACGCCCAACTCCAAGGATCAGCTTTCCCGGCTGGACTACCGTATGGAGTGGGAGGACGATCTGAGGGACTATCTGATGGAACTGGATCAAACGAAGCCGGTGGTCTACTGCGGGGATCTCAATGTGGCCCATCAGGAGATCGACCTGAAAAATCCCAAGTCCAACCGCATGAACCCCGGCTTTTCCGACGAAGAGCGGGCCAAAATGACCCAGCTGTTAGAAAGCGGCTTTACGGATACCTTCCGATATCTTTATCCGGATAAGACCGGCGCATACTCCTGGTGGAGCTATCGCTTCAACGCCCGGAAGAACAACGCCGGATGGCGCATCGACTATTTTATCGTCTCCGACCGGCTGAAGGACAAGATCAAAAGCGCCGACATCTGGAGCGAGGTCACGGGCAGCGACCACTGTCCCGTGGTGCTGGAGCTGGACCTCTGACCCTATGACAGCAGGGCGTTGATCTCCTCGATCTCCAGATCCTGCAAGGCCCAGTTGATGCCGTAGCCGATGACCTTGCCCAGGTCCCGCACCTGCTGGTCGATGTCCCTTGGCGTGACCATGAGGTTTTCGGGGCGGCTCCGCAGCGTTTCCATATCCGGTTTTGAAAGACCGGATTCCTCCAATAGATCCGCCGCTAACGTGGCGGCGTCCACCACCGTAGGGACGCCCACAGCCAGCACTGGTACCCCGAGAGTTTCCAGGTTCAAGGCGGAGCGGTGATTGCCCACGCCGCTGCCGGGGATGATGCCGGTGTCGCTGAACTGGACGGTACAGCACACCCGCCCCACCCGGCGGGATGCCAACGCATCCACCGCGATGACCACCGACGGATGGAGCCGGTCCACCAGTCCCCGCACAGCCTCCGCCGATTCCACGCCGGTAGTCCCCAGCACCCCCGGCCGCAGGGCCGCCACCGGGCGGAACCCGGAAAAGTGCTGGGGCATAGCGTCGATGAGATGACGAGTAATGAGGACGCTGTCCGCTGCCAGCGGGCCAATGGCGTCCGGCGTCATGGCCCGGTTTCCCAGACCAACCACCAGCACAGAGCCGTTGTCCGGGGTTAGCTCCTTGACCTGCTGACCAACGGCCCGCACCGCCCGGTCAAAAAAACCATCCCCCCGCTGCCAGAAGGCGGTGAGGTCAAGGGTGCGGTAGCTGCCCGCAGGTTTTCCCAGAGCGGCCTCCCCCTCCTGGTCCAGAATATCCACCCGTGTGACCGGATACCCCTGTATTTTCTTCTCCGTGGCCCTTACGCCTGCCAGCCGGGTGGTTTTTCCGGCGGATTCCCGCCATAGCTCGTGGGCCTCTACTGCCAAGTCAGTCCGTTTCTTGAACATTTTTGACCTCCTGACACAAAATCTTGTGGTATTAGGGGTAGCTTTTGCGAAGATATTCGCGTTATACAAAAAAATATAGAAATATTAAAAAAAGACTTGCTTTTTCTGAACTTCTCTGCTAAAATATCATTCTGCACGGTGGAAATTATGAAACCGCGCCAAGAAATGCCAGGAGGAGGTGTTTGGTTTGCCGAATATCAAGTCTGCCAAGAAGCGTGTCCTCATCGGTGAGGTCCGCAACGCGCGCAATAAGGCTACGAAGTCCGATCTGAAGACTGCCATCAAGAAGTTCGAGGCGGCTGCCGCTGAAGGCAATCGCACCGAGGCCGATGGCGCTTACAAGGTCGCGGTCAAGAAGGTCGATCAGGCTGTCGCTAAGGGCGTTCTGCACAAGAACACGGCTGCTCACCGCAAGAGCGCTATGACCCTGAAGCTCAACAAGATCGGTTAATAGGCCAAACAAAAGGACGTCCAACAGGATGTCCTTTTTTGTTTTACCTTAAACTGACCTTATAAAATTTTGCAATTCTGAATATTGAGACAATGTCAATGTGGAATATAATGAATACAAGAACAGGCGGTACACGCCGGAACAGGTGAAGTGCAATGGAAAATCAGAAGGTAAGAAAGTTAGTTCTCAGCGCTCTGATGGCTGCTCTTGTTTATGTAGCTACCAGCATCATTCAGATCCCCTCTCCCGTCAATGGGTACGTAAATCTGGGCGACTGCTTCGTGTTGCTCTCCGGTTGGCTGTTGGGTCCCTGGTACGGTGCGGCGGCGGCCGGTATCGGCTCCATGCTGGTGGATCTGCTCAGCGGCTACGGACACTATGTCCCCGGCACCCTGATCATTAAAGGCCTTGACGCTTTGGTGGCAGCGTTGATCTTCCGGGCCTTGGGCCGCGGAAAGACCGCCATGCTGGTCAGCGGCATCGTGGGGGAGACCATTATGGTTCTGGGCTATTTTGCCTACGCCTCCATGATCCTGGGCAAGGGTTTGGCGGCGGCTGCCAGCATTCCCGGCAATATCGTTCAGGGGATCGCCGGTATCGCCATCGGTCTTGCGTTGGCTGTGCTGCTGCAAAAGGCAAAGGCGCCCGCGCTGAGTGGCATGGAACTGTAAACGAAAAAATAAGGCGGCCGTGTGAGAAAAATTCTCACACGGCGCCTTGTGCGTAAAACAAAAGGGAGGCTTATATATGGCAGGAACTACGGTACATACATTGGAAAATCAGCAGCTTTTACAGCAGGTGGAGCGGGAGTCTGCCGCCGCAGCCCGCCAACTGGCGGAGACTGCCCATCTGCGGAAGGGTCAACTTGTAGTCATTGGATGCAGCACCAGCGAGGTGGTGGGGCATCAGGTGGGAAGTTGGTCCACACCGGAGGTGGCAGACGCCATTTTCCGGGGCCTTGACAGTGTATTCGGTCCCATGGGGGTCTATATGGCTGCCCAATGCTGCGAGCATTTGAACCGGGCTTTGATCGTGGAATACGAGGCAGTCCCCGGCGGGGAGATCGTCAACGTGGTGCCCCAGCCCAAGGCGGGTAGTTCCTTCGCTACCGCGGCTTACAAGGCGTTTCGACATCCTGTGGCGCTGGAGGAGATCCGGGCAGATGCAGGACTGGACATCGGCGGCACCCTCATCGGGATGCACTTGAAAAAGGTGGCGGTTCCGGTGCGGCTGGAACAGGATCACATCGGTCAGGCCATCGTGCTGGCCGCCCGTGTCCGGCCGAAGTTTATTGGCGGTGACCGGGCCGTTTATGATGAGGCGTTGAAGGAAGGCTATCCCAATTTTGCGGATTGAGTGGGCGGTATTCGATCATCCCATAGTGACACCCCCGGGGAGAAAATCATGTTTTCTCTCCGGGGGGGTCCTCTCCATTTCACGCTCCGATCTCATCGAACTGCAAGAGGGAAATTGTGGGGGACGCGAAAGCGGTTCACCGAGAAAAAACAACTCCGGTCCGTACTGGACCGGAGTTGTTTGCTTACACTTTAAAGCTGCTTGACCGTGTAGTAGACAGCCAGGGCAAATACCACAGCTGCCAATGCCCACATAGCGTAGTAGGAGATGCTACCGCCCAGCAAAGAAGCCAGCAGAGCCAACACGGAAAGGCCGCAGGCCGCATATACCGGCAGCTTATCTGCCTTGGGAGGGAGAAGCTTGTTCAGCTTGCCGTTCTTGGCCAGTACGACCAGAACTACCAGCAGGACCAGGTAGATCACCACGCAAACCTTGACGGTGGTGCCCACATACATGCTGGAACCATACCGACGCACACCCCACAGCACAAAGAGAGAGGCGCCCAGCACCGTCAGAGCCAGTGCACATTCCCGGTCATACAGGACCCAGAGGATCCCGAGTAGCATGATGACCGGCACAACGATCGTCATAAAAGAGAGCGTGGCCATATTCCAGCGGACCAGAGCCGTAGCCGCACCCACAAAGGCGCCTGCCACAGCCAGGATCCAAGCGGCTTTTTGCTTCTTGGCGTTGCCTCGCAGGACCAGAGCGGCGATCACGCCGACCACCAGCAGTCCCGCGCCGATCCCGGCCAGGATCCAAAGATAACGATCATACCAAGCAAACTTGGTAAATTCAGAGGCAGCATTGATATAAAAACGACGCAGGATCAGTAAATACAGCTCCGCTACGCAACCACCAAGGAAAAACTTCATTGCTCCATTCATTGGCTCGTCCTTTGGAGCGACTTTTTTGTTCGGATTTTTTGCCATCTATTAAAACCTCCGGGGTTATATTTCCCAAAATGCGGGTGGTCCATTCCGAACCGGTTCCCGCTGACACACGTTCATAGTATACCAGTCTCTTTTTCAATTTGCAAGGAAAACCTTGATTGCTTTTTTGCAATATTCGCGGTATACTGAAAAAATCGAATCAAATTCTAACGGAGGACGCCATGAAACGGTTCTCAATTCTGATACTGACCCTGTGCCTGTGCCTGACAGGTTGTGGAAAACAAACAACGGAGGCTACGGCCCAGATCTTCGCCATGGACACGGTGATGGAGGTTGCGGCCTATGGCTCCAAGGCGGAGGAAGCCGTCCAAGAAGCGGAGGGACGGATCAAGGCTTTGGAGAACCAACTCTCCCGCACAAAGACGGACAGTGAGGTGTCCCGCGTCAACCATAACGGCACAACGCCTAGCACAGGCTTGACTTACGGGATGCGGGCGCTGCTTCCGGCGGCGCTGGAATACCGGGACGCCACAAATGGCGCGTTCGACATCACCATCGCCCCCGTCATGGACGCGTGGGGCTTCACCGGCGATCAGTTCCGCGTTCCGGAGCAGTCCGAACTGAATGAGCTGTTAAAGTATGTCAACAGCGATGAGATCCAAGTTCAAGAAGAGCCGTCCTATTCCGTAACGCTGGGGGAGGGGCAGGCTATCGACTTAGGGGGCATCGCCAAGGGCTATACCTCCGATTTAGTGGAGCAGACCTTCCGGGCCAACGGCATCGAAAGCGGAAAAATTTCTCTGGGCGGAAATGTGTTCGTGCTGGGCGGCAAGCCCGACGGCTCCGACTGGCGGGTGGGGATCAAGGATCCCCGGAATGAGAGCGGCCTTGCGGCGATCCTGTCCCTGCGGGACGCCTACGCCATCACCTCCGGCGGCTACGAGCGGTACTTTGAGGAAAACGGAAAAACCTATCACCATATTATTGATCCCGCCACCGGCTATCCTGCGGACAGCGGCCTGCTGTCTGTGACGGTGGTGGCGGCGGACAACGGTCCGGACTGGGCTGGCGCGGGAAACGGCACTATGTGCGACGCCTTCTCCACGGCATTGTTCGTCATGGGAGAGGAAAAGGCACTGGACTTCTGGCGAAATGGTGGGTATAACTTCGATCTGGTGCTGGTGACGGAGGATGGCCGGGTAGTCGTCACCGCCGGACTGGCGGACCGGTTTGAGGAAGTGAAGGACAGTGGGTACACCTATGAAACGGTTTCCTGAGCTGAAGCCCAATCTCTGGGACGCCACCGTGGTTTTGGCGGTGATCGTGCTGGCGATTCTTTCGGCCCTGACGGTCTGGCGTGGCGGAACCGAAACCGGCGCTCTGACGGCGGTGGTCACCGCTGACGGGCAGGAGATCGACCGCTTTGCCCCGGCGGACCTGCTGGACGCGCCCCGCGCCTATTCTTATAACGGCGTGACGCTGACGGTGGCGGCGGAGGAGGACGGAAACGGCCTCCGGGTCAGTTCCTCCGACTGTCCCACCCAGGACTGCGTCCACACAGGAACCATTTCCCGCGGCGGGCAGAGCATCGTGTGCCTTCCAGCCCGGATCGTCATTCAGCTTACCGGCGGCACGACGGACAACAACGATGTGGACATTGTGATCGGTTAGGAGGGAAACTGTGAAGCTGACAACGAAGCAGTTGACCCTCTGTGCCGTGCTGACAGCGCTGGCGCTGGCGTTCAGCTATCTGGAGAACTTTTTCCCATTATCCCTGGCCATTCCCATCCCCGGCATTAAACTGGGCCTTGCTAATATTGTGACGGTATTCGCCCTGTACGCCCTCGGTCCCGCTCAGGCGTTGCTGATTTTGACAGGCCGGTGCCTGTTGGGGGCGGTGTTCGCCGGGAACATGAACGCCCTGATCTTCTCCCTGCTGGGGGGCTTTTCCGCCATGCTGGTGATGATTTTGCTGTCCCGATCCCGGCATCTGTCTATCTACGGCGTGTCCATCGGCGGCGCGGCGGCCCACAACTGCGGCCAGATCGCCGCAGCCTGCCTGACGCTGGGTTCGATGGCCCCGCTGTACTATCTGCCAATTCTGCTGGGGGCTTCCCTGATCACCGGAGCGGTGACGGGCGTGGCGGCGGCCTGCTTGTTTCGAGCGCTGGCCCATACGAACCTTTTGCGGTAACAAAACGGACGCTTTTTCGTAGAATGGAAAGATGGTTGACTTTCTTGCAAAGAGGTGCTACACTAAATTTGCTATGAGAAATGAATTTGTAAAAACCTGTTGTTGTAAGACATGGGGCGGCTGAACTGCTGATCGCAGATGCAGGCGTCCGTTTTAACGTGCCTGTGTCTTGCATGAAGAGCTTTCAGGAGCGATGTGCAAGCGCACATCGCTCCTTTTGTTTTGTATAGCCGCATTTCCGAGAATGGAAAAATCCAACATGATCAGTATTGATGAGGAGGATACGTTATGAACTTCACACATTTGGTAGGGAACACCCCCATGATCCGCATTCGCTACAAGCTGGACGGTCGGGAGGGCTTTGTCTGGGCTAAGCTGGAGGCATACAACCTCTCCGGCAGCATCAAGGACCGTCTGGCGGCCCACGTCATCACCAAGTCCACCGCCAACGGCACCCTGAAGCCCGGTCAGCCCATCGTGGAGATGACCAGCGGCAACACCGGCATCGCCTTCTCCGCACTGGGCACGTTCACCGGACATCCCGTCCACATCTTCATGCCGGACTGGGCCAGCGAGGAGCGGAAAAAGCTGATGGCCATGTACGGCGCCACCCTGCACCTGATCTCACGGGAAGCCGGCGGCTTTAACGCGGCCCTTCAAGGGGCCAGAGACCTGGCGGAGGAGATCGGCGGCTTCCAGCCTAAGCAGTTTGAAAATCAGGATAACCCGGAGGCCCACTACCTCACTACCGGCGTTGAGATCTTGCGCCAGCTTCCGGACGTGACGGACTTTGTGGCCGGTGTCGGCTCCGGTGGCACCCTCATGGGCACTGCCCGCCGCCTGAAAGCGGATCACACCGTCCGGGCTGTGGCTGTGGAGCCGGACGCGGTGCCTTTGCTCTCCGGCGGGGCCATTAAGGGCTCTCACCACATTGAGGGTATCGGTGACGACTTTATCCCCGCTGTGGTGGACCAAACTATGGTGGATGGTGTAATGGATATCAACGATATGGATGCCATTGCTATGGCGGCAAAATTTGGCCGTGTGCTGGGCCTTGGTGTGGGCATTTCCTCTGGCGCCAACTTCCTTGGCTCTGTGATCCAGAATCTGGAGCCGGGCCGGAAGGTGGCTACTGTCTTTGCCGATGACAGCAAGAAGTATCTCACCACCATGCTCTCCAATCCCCCGGCGGAAACGGCGGACATGTGGAGCTCCCGCATTGAACTGCTGGATTACGAGCCGGTGGAAACTCTGTAATTTGCAATCTTGCGCAGCTTTTCCTTGCGGAGCCTTTGAATTCATGTTAGAATCGTCTGTAAAGGGACAAAACAGACGGCGAAGCCGGGCTTGTTGGCTCGGCTTCGTTTTGCTTACAGAAGGGAGAAACGGATGTTTCACACGATTTTGTTTGATCTGGACGGCACATTGACGGATTCGCGGGAGGGGATCGTCAACTCCGTGAAATACACCATTGAAAAGTTGGGTGGGACCATGCCGGATGCCCAGACCCTACTGAAATTCATCGGTCCGCCGTTACAGGAATCTTTCATGGAGCACTGCGGCTACAGCCGGGAGAAGGCGGTGGAGGGCGTTCGGGTGTTCCGGGAGCACTATGTACCGGTGGGGCAGTATGAAAACGAGGCGGCCCCCGGTATGCGGGATGTTCTGGAGCGGCTGAAGGCCAAGGGATACACCCTGGCGCTGGCTTCCTCCAAGCCAGAGGAGCTGTGTACGAGCATCTGTCGGCGTTTTGGCTTTACACCCTTTCTGTCCGCTGTGACCGGCAGCCCTGCGGGGGCTGACTGGGAAAAGGCGGACGTCATTCGGGAAGCCATGCGCCGCCTGCGCCTGACCGATGGGGATAAGCCCACCGTTTTGATGGTCGGAGACCGGAAGTATGATGTGCTTGGCGCGCAGGAATGTGGCCTTGCCTGTGTGGGCGTGGAGTTTTTCGGGTACGCTGCACCCGGCGAGCTGGCAGAGGCCGGGGCTGCCGCGGTGGTGCGGACGGCGGAGGAGCTGGAACAGTTTATCCTGAATCATTGAGCGTGAGAGACGGACTCTGTCCGTCTCTTTTTTCATCTGTTTTCCGCAAACGTGCGCTGAATTTTTGAAAATCGTCATTTTTGTGCATATTTCCCTTTACAAAATCGGGGAACTCCTATATAATATCATGGCTAAAGTAATCTATATGGAAATTGGAGAATCAGTATGGCTTTGATCGAATATGACGTTTATAAGCAGAAGCTACGGGACCTGGAACCGGAGCTGAAGAAGCTGGGGGACGCCCTTGACATCGACGCTGTGGCTCAGGAGGCCGCCCGTCTGGAGGATGAGACCACTCAGGACGGCTTCTGGAACAATCTGGAGCGCTCTCAGAAGGTGCAGACCCGCCTGAAGCAGCTTCAAAACAAGCTCCATCGCTTCAAGAAGCTCATGAGCACCTGGGAGGACCTGACCACCCTATGCGAAATGGGCCAGGAGGCGGAGGACGAAGAGATCCTGGAAGAATTGAAAACGGAGTTCCCCGCATTGGAAACCGAAATCGAAGAGATCCGTATGACCACGCTGCTCTCCGGTGAGTATGACGCAAACAACGTTATTCTCCAGCTCCACTCCGGTGCCGGCGGCACCGAGGCCCAGGACTGGTGCCAGATGCTCTATCGGATGTATACCCGCTGGGCGGAGCGTCACGGCTACGCTTGGAAAACGCTGGACTACGAGGAATGTGACGAGGCCGGTATCAAATCTGCCGTTATTTCCATCGAGGGCGAGAATGCCTACGGCCTGCTGAAGAGCGAACACGGCGTCCACCGTCTGGTCCGCGTCTCTCCCTTTGACGCCAACGCCCGCCGCCAGACCAGTTTTGCCGCTGTGGAGGTCATGCCGGAGCTTCCCGACGACGTAGAGGTGGAGATCCGCCCGGAGGACATCGAAATGCAGGTCTACCGCTCCTCCGGCGCCGGCGGCCAGCACATCAACAAAACATCCTCCGCCGTCCGCCTGATCCACAAGCCCACCGGCATTGTGGTGGCCTCCCAGCAGGAGCGGTCCCAGTTCCAGAACAAGGATAACTGTATGAAGCAGCTGCGTGCCAAGCTGATCGAACTGAAGATCCAGCAGCATGCGGAGAAGATCTCTGACATCAAGGGCGTGCAGATGAAAATCGAGTGGGGCAGCCAGATCCGCTCTTACGTGTTCATGCCCTACCAGTTGGTAAAGGACACCCGCACCGGCTACGAAACCAGCCAGATCGACAATGTGATGGACGGCGATCTGGACGGTTTCCTGAATGCCTACCTGACGCAGCTGGCCACCGGCGAGCTGAAAAAATAAGTTGTCGGCAGGCTGGTTTCCCGCCGCTTATGCGGCGAACAAGCGTTTTGCGGAGCAAAACCTTGAAATGGACGGGCTTTGCCCGGACATTTGAGTGAAATGCAGGGTTCCCATGTGCCCCTGGCACATGGGATGCAACCAGCCAGATCGACAACGTGATGGACGGTGATCTGGACGGTTTCCTGAATGCCTACCTGACGCAGTTAGCCACCGGCGAGCTGAAAAAGTAAATGCCAGAAAAGGCGCGGCTGAAAGGCCGCGTCTTTCTTCCGAAAGCTGATATGAAAGGAACCAATCTAATCTATGAATAAGCAAAACGCCGCGGGTGCGGCTCCCCAGGAAAACAAGATGGGCGTTCTGCCGGTGGGTAAGCTGCTGGCTGGTATGGCGGTGCCCATGATGATCTCTATGCTGGTACAGGCGCTGTACAACATCGTGGACAGCGTGTTCGTCTCCCGGCTCAGCGAGAACGCCTTCAACGCCGTGGGTCTGGCCTTTCCCCTTCAGAGCCTGATGATCGCCGTGGGCGCAGGTACTGCCGTGGGCATTAACGCCCTGCTTTCCCGCTCTCTGGGCGAAAAGAAGCAGGAGATGGCGGACCGGGCTGCCGGCGCGGGTATCTTCCTGCTGCCTATTTGCAGCTATCTTGTCTTTGCCTTTATCGGACTGTTCCTCTCCCGGCCCTTCTTCATGGCGCAGGCCAAGGCGGTGCCGGAGATCGTGGAATACGGTGTGCAGTACACCCGGATCTGCCTAGGCCTTTCCGTGGGTATTTTCAGCCAGTTCTGCTTTGAGCGGCTGTTGCAGTCCACTGGCCGTACCAGTCTGGCCATGTGCACCCAGCTGCTGGGCGCCATCATCAACATCGTGATGGACCCCATTCTGATCTTCGGACTGTGCGGCGCACCCCGAATGGGTGTGGCCGGCGCTGCTGTGGCCACTGTTGTTGGACAGATCGTGGCAGCGATCGTGGGCCTGATCGTGAATATCAAGTGCAATCATGACATTCACATCCGCCGGGAGAACATCCGCTGGGATCCTATCGTAGCCAAGGAGATCTACCGGGTGGGTATCCCCTCCATCATCATGCAGTCCATCAGCTCTGTGATGACCTTCGGCATGAACAAGATCCTCTTCGTCTTTACCCCCACCGCCACCGCCGTGTTCGGCGCGTATTTCAAGATCCAGAGCTTCGTGTTCATGCCCATCTTCGGCCTGAACAACGGCATGGTGCCTATCATTTCCTATAACTACGGCGCGGCCCGGCCCCAGCGGGTGTGGAAGACCATCCGCCTTTCCAACATCACCGCCATGGTCATCATGGTCGTGGGCTTTATCATTTTCCAGCTGTTCCCCTCCACGCTGCTGGAGCTGTTTGACGCATCGGAGACCATGCTGGCCATCGGCGTTCCCGCTCTGCGGATCATCAGCGTTTCCTTCCTGCTGGCAGGCTTCTGCATTATCGCCGGCTCTGTGTTCCAGGCCATCGGCAATCCGGTGCATAGCCTAATCGTCTCCGTGTGCCGTCAGATGGTGGTATTACTGCCGGTGGCGTGGCTGCTGTCCCGGACTGGACGGCTGGAGTTGGTGTGGTGGTCCTTCCCCATCGCAGAGGTCATGTCCTTCACCCTGAGCGCAATCTTTCTGCGCCGCACCGTCAAGTCCGCCAATGAGGTCATGAATTCCAGCGCGGACTGACCGCAACCTGATTTAAAAGTATACCCCGTTCTTCTGAAAAAGCGGAAGAACGGGGCGTATTTTTGCGCATAAAACTGCATGCATGAGCAGCTTACCGCAAATATGCACAATGTCAGTGCGTGAAGTTTTCGCGCATCATTTCCGGTTGCCCCGCAGGGGCGAGGAAATGGCACATTTCTTATTTTGCTATGCTTTTGCATAGAAAAATCCCCCGGAAGAGATCTTCCGGGGGGAGAGATGTATGTTGGTTTTCAGGATAGGAGCATTTTGTCGTTGGCCTCGTCGGAGCCGCTGGCGTGGCTGAACAGGGCCAGCAGGTCGGGGACTGTCAGCTTCTTCTTATCCTCACCGGAGATATCCACTACCACCCGACCGGCATCCATCATAATGAGCCGGTTGCCGTGGGCAATGGCGTCCTTCATGTTGTGGGTGATCATGAGGGTGGTGAGGTTGTTCTCCTGCACGATCTGGTCGGACAGAGCCAACACCTTGTCGGCGGTCTTGGGGTCCAGAGCGGCAGTGTGCTCGTCCAACAGCAGCAGCTTGGGCTGCTTCAGGGAGGCCATCAGCAGCGTCAGCGCCTGACGCTGACCGCCGGAGAGCAGGCCTACCTTGGCTGTGAGGCGGTCCTCCAGGCCCAGGTCCAGCTTTCGCAGCAACTCCTTATAATCCGCCCGTTCCGCCGGGGTGATGCCCCACTTCAACCCCCGGGGCTGTCCCCGGCGGGCTGCCAGTGCCAGATTTTCCTCGATCTGCATGGTCGGTGCGGTGCCCATCATGGGATCCTGGAACACCCGCCCCAAAAATGTCGCCCGCTTGTGCTCCGGCAGCTTGGTAACGTCCTGACCGTCAATGGTGATGGTGCCGGAATCCACCTGAAACACGCCTGCGATGGCGTTCAGCATGGTGGACTTGCCCGCACCGTTGCCGCCGATAACGGTGACAAAATCCCCGTCATTCAGCGTCAGGTTCAGATGGTTCAAAGCTACCTTAGCGTTGATGGTATTGGGATTAAACGTCTTGCAGATATCCTTCAGTTCAAGCATGGACGGAACCTCCCTTTTTGGTGTGGATGTGACCCTTCCAGTAGGGGATCGCCAGGAACACGGCTACGATCAGGGCGGATACCAGCTTCAGATCGTTGGTGTTCAGGCCCAACTGCAAAACGATTTGCAGAACGATGTAGTAGATGACGGCACCGATGGATACCGCCAGCAGCTTCAAAGCGAAGTTGGTGAATACCTTGCCAAAGGCCACCTCACCGATGATGACGGCGGCCAGGCCGATGACGATGGCGCCCCGGCCCATGTTGATGTCGGAGGAACCCTGAAATTGAGCCAGCAGGCCGCCGGACAGAGCCACCAGGCCGTTGGACACCATGAGACCCAGCACCACGTTGGCGTTGGTGTTGATGCCCTGAGCCCGGGCCATGTTGGGGTTCGCGCCGGTGGCGCGGAGGGAGCAGCCCTTTTCCGTGCCAAAGAACCAGTACAAAACGGCAATGAGCACCACCGTGAATACCGCCAGCAGAGGCAGGGGGTTGTCCAGACTTACCGAACGCACATACCGCTGGGATACCAGCAGATCATACTTGTCCACGCCCACCGCTTGATTGGCCTTGCTGCCCATGATCCGCAGGTTGATGGAGTAGAGGGACAGTTGAGTCAGAATACCGGACAGAATGGCGGGGATACCGCATTTGGTGTGGAACAGGCCGGTGACAAAGCCAGCCAGCATACCGGCCAGAAAAGCGCACAGCAGCGCGGTCCAGGCGTTCAGCCCAGCCCGGATCAGCATGACGGCCACGGCGCCGCCGGTGGCCAGAGAACCGTCCACCGTCAGGTCAGCCACATCCAGAATACGGAAGGTGATGTAGACGCCAATGGCCATCAGGCCCCAGATCAGGCCCTGGGCCACAGCGCCCGGAAGCGCGTTGAGAAGGGAGGATAGAAAACTCATACCGTTTCTCCTTGTTCACAGCGGAAGGAGGGGATCCCCCCTCCCGCCAGATTTTCATTGTGGGATCGCGTTTGCTTTGGATCAGCCCTCAATGGCCTCATAGCCGTCCAGAGGCTGGATGCCCAGCTCCTCGCAGATGGTGGGGTTATACTTGGGGGTGGCGTCGGTGTATTCGATGGGCATGGTGGAGATATCCGCCTCACCGGTGAGGATCTTGGCAGCCATCTTGCCGGTGGTCACGCCCAGGTCATAGTAACTGATGGACAGGGTGGCCACGCCGCAGCCGGAGCAGATGCCCTCTTCGCCGCAGATAGCGGGGACCTTGGCGGGGACCAGAATGTTGGCGATGGCCTCGGTGTTGGAGGCGGCGGTGTTATCGGTGGGGATATAGACCACGTCTGCGTAGTCAGCGGCGGACTGAGTCACGGAAGCGACGTCGTTGGAATCGGTGAAGGCAAATTCCTTGGTCTCAATGCCCTTGTTGGCCAGGCAGGTCGCTACTTCCTGAACCTGGTAGCTGGAGTTGGGCTCGGCGGAGCAGAACAGCAGAGCGACCTTCTTGGCCTCGGGGAACCATTCGGAGATCATATCGGCCTGCTGGCTCAGGTCGGCCAGATCGGAGGTGCCGGAGATATTGCCGCCTACGGTGCCGTTGAAATCGTCAAGATCCAGGGCCACGCCGTAAGCGGTGATGGATGTGCCCAGAATGGGAATGTCGGCAGTCGCGGAAGCGGCGGCGGTCAGGGCAGCGGTGGCATTGGCCATGATCAGATCCACGCCCTCAGAAACAAAGCCGTTGACGATCGTGCCGCAGTTGTTGGCCTCGCCGGAGGCGTTCTTGTTCTCAAACGTCACCTGGCCGGGGAGGGCTTCATTCAGAGCATCGATAAAACCCTGGGTTGCGGCATCCAGCGCGGGGTGCTGCACCAGCTGGCAGATACCGACCTTATAGGTGGCGCCCTCGGCGGAGGGATTGTCAGAGCCGGTGGAGGGCGTCTCCGTCTTGGAGCCACCGCAGGAGGCCAGGGACAGCGTCATGGCCGCGGCCAGAACGAAAGCAAGCAATTTCTTTTTCATAGTGATCTTCTCCTTTTGTCCATATCCGGACGAATTCACAAAGTTGGGTACTTTCCAAAAAAACAAGGGGGTCTGTCCATGGAACAGAGCCCCCTTGCATTTAACGGGTGAAAGCCTTATGCCCGGCAGGATGCCTGTTCCTTTTCTGCATTATGAAAGAAGCCCGCAAAATAGCGTGCGTAGCGGTAAATATAGGTAAACATTCCGAAACGCATTGTGAACTCCTTTCCGCCGCACTGGGCTTTGTGATGCTATTACCATACAGCTTTAAATGATTAAAGTCAACTGTGATTTTTCACAAAATGCGGGGAAAATAAGTCGGGACTGGCGAACCTCTTTGACAATTTTGTGATATTCTGCTACACTGCTCATCACAGAGGGCCGGTTACACCTGATATGCTGCGGCTCTCAGAAAAAGAGGATCTGCTATGAATCATTTCGAAAAAATCGCCGGTGTGCTGGAGACCAACGGCTTGGACGCCGTGCTGCTGACCTGTGAGGCTAATCGCTTTTACGCCTCCGGTTTTCACTCCTCCGGGACGGACGGTGTGGCCATCGTCACTCGAAACCATAACTATTATTTCACCGACAGCCGGTATACGGAGGCCGCAGCCCGCCATGTACGGGATGCGGAGATCCGGGAAACGGACCGGGAACATCCCTACTCCGCCCTCATCAACGAGGTCATCGAAAAGGAACACATCACCCGCATGGGGTATGAGGATGAATATATGACGGCGGCGGACTTCCGTCGCTTTTCGGAGAAGCTCCACTGTGAGCTGGCCCCCGCCACAGAGCTTTTGTGGACGCTGCGGGCCGTCAAGGACCAGGCGGAGCTGGAATGTATGATCCAGGCCCAGCGGATCGCAGAAAAAGCGCTGACGGATATTCTCGGCGAGATCCGTCCCGGCGTTACGGAAAAGGAAATTGCTGCGTTGCTGCTCTATAAAATGCTGCATTACGGTGCGGAGGACAAGTCCTTTGACCCCATCGTGGTCTCCGGGGCCAACGGCAGCCTGCCCCACGGCGTTCCCAGCGAGAAGCCCATTCAGGCCGGGGAGTTCGTCACCATGGACTTCGGCTGCAAATTCGGCGGCTATTGCTCGGATATGACCCGCACAGTGGCCGTGGGCCGTGTGACGGAGGAGATGGAAAACGTCTACAACACCGTTCTAAAGGCTCAACTGGCCGGTATTGCCGCAGCGAAAGCCGGCGCCACCGGCGCGGCGGTGGACGGCGCCGCCCGGCAGGTCATCGTGGACGCCGGATACGGTCCCTATTTCGGCCATAGCTTTGGCCACAGCGTCGGTGTGGAGATCCATGAAAATCCCAATGCCACGCCGTCCAACAGCAAGCCGCTGCCTGCCGGCGTTGTCATCAGCGCGGAGCCGGGGATCTATCTGCCGGGGAAGCTGGGCGTCCGCATTGAGGATGTGATCGTCATTACAGAACAGGGCTGCCAGGATATTACGCTGGCGCCCAAGGAGCTTCTGATCCTGTAAACGATCCGAAACTATACAAAATGGGTTGTGAGACTGTGCTTTCGCACGGTCCATTTGGTGAAAGGCACTGTTGACAATTTCACGCCGGACTCTCATAATCATGAGAGAAACAGAATTTAGAAACGATCCGAAAGGAACTGTGGAATGGACAAAGTTTACATTACCGGCCATCGCAACCCGGATACCGACTCCATCGTATCCGCCATGGCCTACGCCGCACTGAAAAACGCTCTGGGGCAGCGGCAGTACTGCGCTGCCCGCTTGGGTCAGATCAGCGACGAGACCCAGGCCGTTCTGAATAAATTCGGCGCCCAGCCGCCGGAGCTGATCAACAACGTTCGGACGCAGGTCCGGGACCTGGACTTCGATACGCCGCCCACCCTGTCTCCCGCCGCTACCATCAGCCGGGCCTGGCAGATGATGCAGACGGACCGGATCTCCGTACTGCCTGTGGCCAATGAGGACGGTACACTTTACGGTATGCTTTCCGCCGGTGACGTGGCCAGCTACGATATGTTGGCCGTCCGCAATTCCACGGTCAAGAACGTGCCGGTCTATAACCTGCTCTCCGTTTTGGAGGGCAAGGTCCTCAACGAGGGCGGCCAGATCCGGGACGAGATCTCCGGCGAGGTCACCATCGCCCTGCCTGCGGGACGGGAAAACCTGCTGTTTTCCTCTCCGGACAGCATCGTGGTCTGCGGCGATCAGCCGGACATGATCAAGCGGGCACTGGAGCTGCGGGTCACCTGTGTCATCGTCTGCCAGGCGGAGGTCAGCCGGGAGCTGCTGGATCTGGACACCGATACCTGCATTATCTCCACGCCTTATGACGCGTACCGGGCGGTCCACCTGATCTGCCATTCTCTGCCCATTGAGCGCATCTGCAAGAGCCACGATCTGGTTTCCTTCCATCTGGACGATTATATCGATGACGTGCGCAATACCGTGCTGGAAAGCCGATTCCGGGCTTACCCCATTCTGGATGAAAATGAGCACGTGGTGGGCACCCTGTCCCGATTCCATCTGCTGCGCCCCCGGCGCAAGCAGGTGATCCTGATGGACCACAACGAAAAAGCCCAGTCTGTGCCCGGTCTGGATCAGGCGGATATTCTGGAGATCGTGGATCACCACCGTCTGGCGGATATTGAGACCAACAATCCTATTTACGTCCGGAATGAGCCGGTGGGCAGTTCTACCACCATCGTTGCGGATATGTACCAGGAAAAGGGACTGATGCCCTCTGCTAAAATGGCGGGTCTCATGGCTGCCGCCATCGTGTCGGATACGGTCATGTTCAAATCTCCCACCTGCACCCAGCGGGATATCGACATTGCCAACCGGATGTCCCGTATTGCCAATGTCTCTCTGGAAGAGCTGGGGCAGACCATTTTCTCCGCCGCTACCGGTGAGGATAAGAGCGCTGAGTCCATTATCCGCACCGACTACAAGGAATTCCACATTGGCGGTCACAATCTGGCGGTGAGCCAGATTACCTGCCTGGATTCCGACCGTCTTATGGCCCGGAAAGAGGAATTCCTCGCCACGATGGAGACCATCCGTAAGAAGAACGGTCTGGACATTGTGCTGCTGATGATCACGGACGTATTGGTGGAAGGCTCCTACCTGCTGTATTCCGGAGATACGGAGACTATCCGTCAGGCATTCAATATCACCGGCGAGGAAAAGAACAGCGTGTTCCTGCCCAAGATCATGAGCCGGAAAAAGCAAATTATCCCGTCCCTCTCCGCCCTGTGGGGTTGAGAAGCGCCGAATACAAACACAACACCTCCGTATGGATTTCCATGCGGAGGTGTTTTTGCGCGCTAAACTGCCGAAATAGCGAGAAATAGCAAAAAGACCCCCGGCGTGTCTTGTAAGACACGCCGGGGGCAAAGTCCTTCTTATCAGACTTACTTCATCAGTCCGCACACCAGATCCGTGTAGCCGGAGGGATCGTCCAGCGGCAGGCCCGCGATCAGCAGCGCCTGGTCATACAGCAGCTTGGCGTACTTTTTGGCCTTCTCCGGGTCTGCGGTGACAGCGGTTTCCAGGGCGGCAAACACAGGATGCTCCGTATTCAGCTCCAGGATACGCTGGGCCTTGATGCCACTGTCAGGCTGCATGAGCTGGAAATATTTTTCCATCTCAAAGCTCAGGCCCTCGCCGGCGGTGAGACATACAGGGTGGGATTTCAGCCGTGTGGAGGGTTTCACCTCCGCCACTGCATCGCCCAGAGCCTCCTTCACGAAGGCAAACACGTCCTTATGGGTGTCGGCCTCCTCCTTAGCCTTTTCCTGAGCGGACTCGTCGGCTGCGCCGTCCATGGCGGAGCGGAACTCCTTGTCCTTGTAGCTCCGCAGGGTCTGGGCCACGAACTCGTCCACTTCCTCTGTGAAGTAGAGGATCTCCACGCCCTGATCCTTCAAAGCCTCCAGCTGAGGCAGCTTGTCGATCTTATCCACGGTGTCACCGGCGGCGTAATAGATGACCTTCTGATCTTCCTTCATCCGGGAGACATACTCATCCAGCGTCACCAGCTTCTTCTCCGTGGAGGACCAGAACAGCAGCAGATCTTGCAACAGGTCCTTGTGGATGCCGTACTCGCTGACCACGCCGTATTTCAACTGGCGGCCGAAGTTCTTCCAGAAGGTCTCATAAGCCTCACGCTCGTCCTTGAGCATCTTGGCCAGCTCACTCTTGATCTTCTTTTCCAGATTTCCGGCGATGACCTTCAGCTGCCGGTCATGCTGTAAAAGCTCCCGGGAGATGTTCAGGCTCAGATCCGGGGAATCCACCACGCCCCGGACAAACCGGAAGTGCTCCGGCAGCAGATCCGGGCACTTGTCCATAATGAGAACGCCGCTGGAATAGAGCTGCAAGCCCTTTTCGTATTCCTTGGTGTAGAAGTCGAAGGGGGTGGCGCCGGGGATGAACAGTAACGCCTTGTAGGTCACGGCGCCCTCGGCGGACACGGTGATGACCCGCTGGGGGTCCGCGAAATCGCGGAATTTCTCCCGATAGAACTCGTTGTATTCCTCTGGCTTCACATCGGCCTTTTTCCGCTGCCAGATGGGGACCATGGAGTTCAGAGTCTCCATCTCCACATAGGGCACCTCGTCCGGCTTGTCGGACATGCAGGAGGCCACCTTTTTCGTTTTCGTGACTGCCATGCGGATGGGGAAGCGGATGTAGTCGGAATACTTTTTGATCAGCTCCCGGAGCTTCCATTCCTCCAAAAACTCGCTGTAATGCTCGTCCTCGGTATCATCCTTCAAGTGCATGATGACCTCAGTGCCCGCATCGGACTTATCACATTCCGTGACGGTGTAGCCGTCAGCACCGGAGGACTGCCACTGATAGGCGGTGTCACTGCCGAACTTCCGGGTGCGGACCGTCACCTGATCGCAGACCATGAAGGCGGAGTAGAAGCCCACGCCGAACTGACCGATCACGTCAGTGTCCTTGGTGTCATCTCCCACTTCCTGCTTGAACTTGTAGGAACCGGAGGAGGCGATGACGCCCAGATTGTTCTCCAGATCCTCCTTGTCCATACCGATGCCGTTATCCGTAACGGTGATGGTCCGGGCATCCTTGTTAACAGACAGGTCGATCTTGAAGTCTTTCCGGGTCAGCTTCACGCTGTCATCCGTCAGCGCCTGATAGCACAGCTTGTCGCAGGCGTCACTGGCGTTGGAGATGATCTCCCGCAGGAAGATCTCCTTGTGGGTGTAGATGGAGTTGATCATCAGGTCCAGCAGCCGTTTGGACTCCGCTTTGAATTGTTTCTTTGCCATAAACCAAACACTTCCTTTGTGTATTTTCATATCGTATGTCATTTTAACACGGAATGACTTGGAAAGAAATTACTTTTTTGTAAACTCCGCTGCTAAACCGTTGCCTTTCTCTGACCTATCCGCTAAAATATGTAAGATAAAACAGTTACGGTTCCGCGGGAGCCGACGGAAAGAGGCAGCAGACGTATGTTCTATAAATTCAGATGCGCGGTGGCGCGGTTCATGTACGGTCGGAACGGCATGGATCAGATGAATCAGGCGCTCCTTCGGGGCTACCTGGTGATTCTGGTGGCCCAGTTGATTTTCAGCCTTCTGCGGCTATGGATCCCCGCCCGGATCTGCGAATCCCTCCTTTGGGTGCTGATGGTGTTTATTCTGTTCCGGATGTTCTCCAAAAACCTGACCAAGCGCCGGGCGGAGAACCAGAAGTTTATGGGCTGGATCTGGAAGGCCCGGAACAACGCAGCCGGGGCCAAGGCTCGCCGGGCGGATAAGGAGCACAAGTACTTCACCTGCAGGTGCGGCGCCATCTGCCGGGTGCCGGTTGGGAAGGGGAAGATCGTCATCACCTGCCCCAAATGCGGAGCGAAAATCGAAGCGAAAAGCTGATACGAAAAAAACGGTTCCGGAACTTCCGGAACCGTTTTTTTCCATATATATCTGCGGTGGCCTAATCCACGTCCGCGTATTTTAGCTTGTAATAGCTCCAGCAGCGCCATTTGTGGACGGCGGCCTTCAATTCCATGGATGCTTCATCCGTTTGCTCATTTAAAATTCGCTGTGGCAGCACGGAGCCATCCGCCAGGATATAGGTTTTCTTCTGTACCACCGGCGCGATCCGTCGAAGGGAGGAGAGAAAGTCGAACCACGGGTTTTCCCCGGCGCGGCCGGTAAGCTCCAGCAGGACGCTGCCCAAAAAGGAAGCGGAGAGAACGCCGTCTTCCGGCAAATCCAGCGCGGCCACGGCCTCATTCCAGTTCAGCGTGTCTGCGGCGGCGTCATTGGCCCAGAGCACATAGGGGGTCTTGTAAGAGCAGAGAATGTCCTCCCGCTCGTTTTCCGGAATGGACACCTCAGATCCCAGCTCCGCATAGCCCTTCTGGTTGTCCCCCAGATAGGGCAGGTGATCGCCGTAGAATACAAGCACCACAGGCTCCTCATGCTCTGAGAAGTAAGCCGTCAGCCGGCCCAGCATGGCGTCGGCATCACGGACGCCTTCGGTGTAGACCTCCAACATGGAACGGGTCTCCGGGGAGATATCCGCCGTGGTGGAGACCGGTGCAAACGTGTGGCCCTCACCGTACTTGTCGGCGGTGTAGCTCATGTGGTTCTGGATGGTGGTGGTGTAGTTGAACAGAGGGCGGCCCTCGCTGATCGCCGTTTCAAATTCTTCCTCGATCAAACCAGCCATGTAGTCATCCGTGACCCAGCGGCCCTTGTATTCCAGATTCTTCATATCCTTGGCAAATACCTCGTGCTCCGCGCCCAGCCAGCGGTAGACATTCTCACGGTTGTAGAACCAGGCATCGCCAGGATGGTAGAAGGAGGTGCGGTAGCCGTCCGCCCCGAATACCCGGAACAAGCTGTCCAGATTCCGGTTTACCACCCGCATGGCGGAGGTGGCGGTGACGGACAGCGCGTTGGTCTGCATTCCCGTCAGCGCGTCGAACTCCGTGTTGGCGGTGCCTCCGGCAAAGCCGGGGACCACGATGTGACCGGAAAGGGCGTGGGGGTCCTTCTGCAAAGCGTGGAGGTTGGGCAGGGGATCGGTTTCCTCCGCCCAGTTGAACATAGGCTGGTCGGTGAGGTCGGAAAACGCCTCGTTCATCACGAGGATCACGCTGACGTCCTTGCCAAGCCCTGCCTGCCTGCCGGTTTCCCAACCGGCGGCCTCGGACTTGGAAAAGCCCTCCGGCTTGTCCACAGGATAGGTGGTGAACTGGTGGCAGAAGCAGTAGGGGAAACCCAGCTCGTTGAACACCGAGGGGACGTAGTAGGCGTTGCTGACCCGGAAAGAATTGTAGAGGGTATTGCTGGCGTATACAGTGAAAATCAGAGCAGTCAAAACGCCGAAGCTGAGGGCCGCACCCACGATCCGCTCCGGCCAGCAGCGGCCGGGGAACACGGCCACGGCGTCCCGTTTTGTCAGCTTGGCCTTCAGTGCGGCGAAGGACACCGGGCGGCTGGGGAACAGGACCCCAAGGCCAATGAGCAGCGCGGTGGTCAGCACCACCACGGCGATGGCCTTCACCGGATAGCGGATATCGAAGGACTGGATGGCGCTGCCTACCTCCCGCAGAAGGGAGAAGTCCCGGGGGAACACCGGCTCGTCCCGGACCTCGATTTTGACCCGGTTGGCAAGGGACAGCGCGCAGACGAAGAAATTCACCAGCGCTCCGCTGTAAAAGACATTCCGAAACAGGAAGGCGAGGGCCAGCAGCAAAAGTCCAATGGGCAGGGCGTTCAAAACGATCAGCAGGGGCTGGGCCTTGAACCCTGCCAGTACCGTCCGCAGGGCGTTTGGCTGGCACCACAGGGCCAGTAAAGTAATACAGCCTGCCAGTAAAACGGCGGCCAGCAGACTCCCCCAGAGGGGCAGTTCTCTTTTATAGATCCGCTTTTCTTTCAAAACGTAAAGTCCTTTCATACCAGAATACTCAGCGTGTCGAAAAAGTTTTTTCGCCTCGCTGAGTCTATTTTCAGAACTTTATTAAAGTTCTGAAAATGTTTGATTTTAATGGTGCGGGACACCCTTCTTGGGTTTCCCGCACACACCCTTCCTTACCATCGCGGAAAATTTTCCACTTTATCGACAGTTGCATGGCTCTCCTCTATTATATGGATTTGCCCGGAATTTGCAAGTATTCCCGAAATTTTGCGAGCTTTGCGAAGCGGAGAGAAAACCGGATCTCCTGAAAAATCTTGCGGAATTACAATACAAAATGTCGATTTAAAAACAAAAAATACGAACCGTATTGAAAACGAAGGTGATTTGGCGCAAAATCAAGGCTGCGGTGATACCGGAACAACAGCCCCTCCTCAGCAAGTCTGAGCGGCACAACGGCATTGAAATAACGGTCGATTTGCCAACAATTTGCACGGTGACAAATATAAGAAGCGCATGCAAGAAGAAAAGCACGTTTCCCTGTCAAAAGGAAACGTGCTTTTTGAATATCAGTAGATCAGAAGGTCACGACCTCGTTGGCGGGCTTTTCGCAGGGCTTGATGGAGATGATGTGCATCACCGGACCCTTGCCCTTGTAGGCGGAGTGATTTTCCAAAGCCATGCGTGCCTCGACTTCCACCCAGTCCCGGTTCTTGTACTTATTCAGATCCACGCCCTTGGCCACCAGACCCAAGAACTGCACGTCATTTTCGCAGCAGACCATGGCGAACCGTCCGGGGCAGTGGGTGCCAGGATACTTCTTGGAGTGGCACATAAGCAGCTTCATGTGAACGGTTTTCCCTGCCCAACGGTCAGGGTAATCCATCACGTCCACATACCAGACGCCGTAGTCGTCGTCCGGAATATGGATCACCGGCTGGTCCAGATCAAAGGGGCAGACCTCACCGTTGTTGTAGTCCTCGCTGTTGCCGTTCAGATCTTCCAGATAGATGTCCGCCCGGCGGTTCACCATCCGCAGGTTGCGCTTCCGCAGCGCGGCCTTCAGCTCATCGGTGCAGCGGTTGAACACCAGCAGGTCGGCGTTGGTGATCTTTTCCATCATGATCTGGCCCATGTTCTTGGCATAGGTCTCAAAGGTATTGGCGTCCACAAAGGTCATCACCTGATAGAGGACCCAGTTGGCGGGCAGCACCTCCCGGTACAGCCGCTCCATGGACCACATGCCGTTGTACTCAATGAGGACCTGCTTGGGCTTGTACTGCTTTTCCCATTCCTTGCACTGGGAACAGGTGAGAGCGGTCTCCTCGTCCACCGTGACCACAGTCACGTTGTCCAGAGCCTTCTGTTCGTATTCCAGCTCGCCCTCTTCACAGCAGATCAGGAGGGTTTTGTCCTCGCGGGCGAAGCCGTCCTCTAAAATGCCGTTGATAAAATCCGTTTTGCCGCCGTCCAAAAAACCGGCGATGAGATATACAGGAATATCAGCCATGAATTTTTTCGCTTACAGGCCGAACAGCTCTGCCAGCTTTTCCTCCTTCAGATTGGAACCGATGACGCACAGGCGGCCGGTGTAGTCAGGATGGCCTGCCCGGATCTCATGCTCCTCCGGCACATAGTCGAACTCGATCCATGCGCCGTCGGTGCCATTCACGATGCCCTTGGCCCGGAGAATGGCGCCGTAGTCGCCGGAATCCAGGGCTGTCAGAATGCGGTCAATGTCCGCCTGTGTATACACCTTGGGCGTCTCCTTGCCCCAGGAGATGAACACCTCGTCGGCGTGGTGATGATGGTGATGGTCATGGCAGGAGCAGTTGGGGTCATCGCACTCGCCGTCCTCATGGTCATGGTGATGGTGTTCATGCTCATGGTCGTGCTCATGGCCGCAGCACTCATGGTCATGGTCGTGGTGGTGCTCATGGTCGTGATGATGCTCGTGCTCATCGTGGTCGTCATCGTCATCATCGTCGTCATGATGATGGTGGCAGGAGCAGTTGGGATCGTCGCACTCCTCACCGTCGTGATGATGGTGATGGTGTTCGTGTTCATCGGCCTCGTGTTCCGCACGCATCTTCTCCAGCAGTTCGTCGGCCAGAGAGACTTTTTCAATGGCGGAGAGGATGGCCTTGCCGTCCAGTTCGTCCCAGGGGGTGGTGATGATGGCGGCATCGGCGTTCTTCTCCCGCAGCATGGCCACGGCGGCCTCCAGCTTCTCCTGCGTCATCTTCTGAGTCCGGGAGAGGATGATGGTGCCGGCGGCCTCGATCTGGTTGTTGTAGAACTCGCCGAAGTTCTTCATATAGACCTTCACCTTGGTGGCGTCCGCCACGGTGACGAAGCTGTTGAGCTTCATCTCGGGAACGTCCTTTACGGTGTTCTCCACAGCCACAATCACGTCGCTGAGCTTGCCCACGCCGGAGGGCTCAATGAGGATGCGGTCGGGGTGGAACTGAGCCTCCACGTCCTTCAAAGCCTTATTGAAGTCGCCCACCAGAGAGCAGCAGATGCAGCCGGCGGACATTTCGGAGATCTGGATACCGGATTCCTTCAGGAAGCCGCCGTCAATGTTGATCTCGCCAAATTCATTTTCGATGAGCACCAGCTTTTCGCCCTTATAGGCCTCCGCCAGCAGCTTTTTGATGAGTGTGGTCTTACCGGCGCCCAGGAAGCCGGAGACGATGTCGATTTTTGTCATGGTATCAGTCCTTTTCAAAAATTTTATACCACGGTTATCATACCACGAAATCACAAAAATGCAATGTCATCACAGAAAATTTACAGTTCCAGCGGCACAAAAACGTGTATTTGCGCCACTGGAGCCATTTTCAGAACCTTTGCGGCTCTGAAAATATTCTTCCTTACCGTTTTCTTACCCGCTTTACTTTTCTGATAGCTGCCATTTTTACCGTTCCTTTTTCCCGCATTCCCCGGCGATCTCACCGGAGAGCAGTAGCAGACAGACGAGGTTCGGAAAGGCCATCAGTGCGTTGGCGAGATCCGCAAGCTGAAGGACCGTGGCCATAGGGATCATCGCTCCGACAAAAACCGACAGTCCGTACAGCACCCGGCAGGGCCGTACCGCCTCCGGTCCCAGCAGGTATGATGCCGTTGTCTCTGCCTGAACCGCACAGCCCAGCACGGAGGTAAAGGCAAACAGCCCCAACGCCGCACCGATGAGCCACGGGGCCAGCGGCCCCAGCACCGTTTCAAAGGCCCGGAGGGTCAGTGCCGCGCCGGTGAGGGGGAGACCGTTGCCATCCGCCGCTCCCAGCGTGCCGGAGCAGCAGATGGCGAGACCGGTAACGGTGCAGATTACCATGGTGTCGAAAAACACGCCGGTCATGCTGATGAGCCCCTGCTTTACAGGATCCTCCGTGTCAGCGCAGGCGGCGGTGATGGAGGCGGAGCCTAACCCCGCCTCGTTGGAAAAAACGCTCCGGGCAACGCCCCAGCGGAGGGCCTCCCGGCGGGTGACGATCCCCAAAGCCCCGCCCAGAGCGGCCTCCGGCGCCACCGCGCACCGAAGCATCAGGATCAGCGCCTCCGGCAGGCGGCGGAGGTTTCCCAGGATCACCGCCAGTCCACCGCCTAGGTACAGCAGCGCCATCACCGGTACCAGCACCGTGGAGATCTCCGCGATACGGCGGATGCCGCCCAATAAAATCGCTAGGGCCAGCACCGCCGTCACCAGTCCTACCCGCCAGCGGGGCAGGGTGAAGGCGGCGGAGAAAGTATCCGCCAAGGCCCCGGACTGGGCCATCGCCCCCATAGCAAAGGCCATCAGCAGGGCGAATAAGGCGTAGAAGCGGCCCAAAACCGCCCCGGCGGACCCCAGCCGCGTCTCCATCACCGCCATAGGCCCGCCCCAGCGGGTACCGTCCTGGCGGACGCGGTGGTATTTCACCGCCAGCATACACTCGGCGAACTTGGCTGCAAGTCCCAGCAACGCCGCCAGCTCCATCCATACCAGCGCCCCCGGCCCACCGGATACCAGCGCTGCCGCCACGCCCACGATGTTGCCGGTGCCCACAGTGGAGGCCAGCGCCGTCATCAGGGAGCCGAAGGGGGACACACCGCCCCGGCCTTTTCGCCGGGCCTCCCCCCCTAAAGACAGGGTCAGTGCCCGCCCTAAATTTCGCTGGGGAAAGCCCCCTGTCCGCAGGGTCAGCCACGCCCCGGTCCCCAAGATCAGCGCCAGTGTCCCCGGTCCCCACAGGAGGGTATTCAGCACTTCCAGCATCCCATCGCCCCTTTCGGGACAGTCTATGCGGGATTTTACCCGCCAAGACGCGCCGGGGCGGTTTGGCTAAAAAAGGGAGCCGACGGCCAAAAGGCCGCCGGCTCTCTTGATACTTTGCATTTTGCTTGGGAAAAGACTTATTTTGCCTGCTTCATGGAAAGGCTGATGCGCTTTTTCTTTTCATCCACTTCCAGAACGACCACCTTCACAACATCCCCTACGGACACAGCCTCGGAGGGATGCCGGATGAATTTGTCGCACACCTGCGAGATATGCACCAGACCGTCCTGATGGACACCGATGTCCACGAACACGCCGAAGTCGATGACGTTCCGCACTGTGCCAGTGAGGATCATGCCGGGCTTCAAGTCCTTCATTTCCAGCACGTCCGTACGGAGGATGGGCTTAGGCAGCTCGTCGCGGACGTCCCGCCCCGGCTTTAACAGCTCGGATACGATGTCCCGCAGGGTAGGAACGCCTACGCCGATCTCCTCCGCCGCCTTTTCCTCTCCGTAAGCGCCGAGGCGGGCGGGAAGGTCGGAAATGGCCCCGTTCCTCACATCTGCTAAGGTGTGACCCGTCAGCTCCAGCAGGGCCTTGGCCGCGTCATAGGATTCCGGGTGGACGGCGGTGTTATCCAGCACGCTTTTACTCTCCGGCACCCGCAAAAAGCCCGCGCACTGCTGGAAGGCCTTAGGTCCCAGCTTGGGGACCTTTTTGATCTGGGCGCGGGAGGTGAACGCACCGTTTTCCTCCCGGTAGGCCACCACATTTTTCGCCGTGGTGCCGTTCAGACCCGCTACCCGCTGTAAAAGGGAGGGGGATGCGGTGTTGACATCCACGCCTACGGCGTTGACGCAGTCCTCCACCACGCCGTTCAGGGCGTCGTCCAACCGCTTCTGGGGACAATCGTGCTGATACTGTCCCACGCCGATGGACTTGGGGTCGATCTTCACCAGCTCCGCCAGCGGGTCCTGTAACCGCCGGGCGATGGACACGGCAGAGCGGAGATTCACGTCATACTGAGGGAATTCCTCGGCGGCCAGTTTGCTGGCGGAATAGACGGAGGCCCCTGCCTCGCTTACGATCATATAGCTGACGTTCCCGCCGACCTTGCGGATCAGTTCCACTGCCATCTGCTCCGTCTCCCGGCTGGCGGTGCCGTTGCCGATGGCGATGTGCTCCACGCCGTGCTTGGCGATCAGCTTACTGAGGGTAGCGATGGCCTCATTCTTCTGCCGCTCCCCGTAGGTGGGATAGACCACGGCGGTATCCAGCACCTTGCCGGTGTCGTCCACCACCGCTACTTTACAGCCCATGCGGTAGCCGGGATCCAGACCCATAGTGACCTTGCCCTTCACCGGCGGCTGCATCAGAAGGGGCTTCAGGTTCAGGGCAAACTGGCCGATGGCGCCCTCGCTGGCCTTTTCCGTCAGTGCCGTCCGCATTTCCCGTTCCAGAGAGGGGAAAATAAGCCGGTCATAGCTATCCTCGGCCGTGGCCTTGACAAACTCCATGGCAGCGGAGCCGGGCTTCACCACCGCTCGCCGCAGCACCGGCAGCGCCAGCTCCCGGTCCAGCAGGACAGTGACCTTCAGCTTTTCTTCTTTTTCACCCCGGTTGATGGCGAGGACCTGATGGCCCTGTAAGCGACTGAGAGGCTGCTCAAACGCGTAATACAGGCGGTAGACACTGTCCTCCTCTGTGGCGGCGAGAGAGCGTAGAGTTCCTCGGCGCTCCAACAGCTCCCGCAGGCTCTTGCGGACGGCCGCATCGTCGCTGATCCACTCGGCGATGATGTCATTGGCTCCTTGCAGAGCATCCTCTGCCGTCTCCACGCCCTTTTCTGAATCGAGGAAGTCTGCCGCCGCATCCTCCGGACGGGGACAGTCCCGCTCCTGAGCGAACAGCAGCGCGGCCAGCGGCTCCAGTCCCTTTTCCCGGGCTACGGTGGCGCGGGTGCGGCGCTTTTGCTTGTAGGGGCGGTAGAGATCCTCCACCTCTGCTAAGGTTTGGGCGCTGTCGATGGCGGCGGCCAATTCCTCCGTCAGCTTGCCCTGCTCCTCGATGGACTTTTTCACCGTATCCCGGCGTTCCTCCAACCCGCGGAGGTATTGGAGCCGTTCCTCCAGCGTTCGGAGGGAGGTGTCGTCCATAGCGCCGTGAAGCTCCTTGCGGTAGCGGGCAATGAAGGGGATCGTGTTGCCCTCATCCAGCAGCCGGACCACATTCTCTACATGCCGGGGGTCCTTGTTCAGCTCCTGCGCCAGTGTTTGAATCATATTCATGCTTGTATCCTTTCGTTGAAAAGCCACCGTCGCGACGGCGGTGGCTTTTGGCTGTTTGAAATTTCTGCTCTCAGGCTCGCTTGAAAAGCTTTTCAAGCTCGTATTTCGAGACCTTTACCACCACAGGCCGCCCGTGGGGGCAATACCGGACCTCGCCGCTCTGCACTTTTTCCACCAAGACCTTCAATTCGGCGGGGTCACTGGTCCAGCCGCCCTTGATGGCGGCTTTACAGGCCATGGTGTGCAGCAGCGCCTCCCGTTTTTCATCCAGATTCCGGCCTGAGCGGAGGTTTTGAGCAAATTCCTCCAGCGTGGCGGCGGTGTCTGCCGCATCCAAGTCTGCCGGGACCTCCCGTACCAGAATCGCGCCGTCACCAAAATCCTCACAGCCGAAGCCGAACTGTTCCAGCAGTTCCAGATTATCCAACAGCAGAGCGGCGTCCTCCTTGCCGGGTTCCACGGCGATGGGCTGCAAAAGGGCCTGACGCATGGGCGGCTCCTTGGACGTCATCAGCCGGTCAAAGTTGATCCGCTCATGGGCGGCGTGCTTGTCGATGAGCCAGAGGGTCTCTGCGTCATCCTCACAGATAATGTAAGTATTCAGGACCTCTCCGGCAATGCGCCACGGGGCTGCCTCCGGCAGCACCGTTTCCTGTCCCGGCAGCTCCATGGCGGTCTGCTGGGTCGGGACGGCAGGAATGGCCGGGACAAAGGGCTTAGGGGCCGGAGCGGGTTCCACCGCCTTTTCCGGCACGGGAACCACAGGCTCCGCAGGCTTGGCGGTCACGGAGGCGGGGGCCTTTCCCAAGGCACTGGTGGGCGCTTGAACAGTCCCACGAGGCGGCCAGATGGGTGGAACGCTGTCAGCTACCTTGGCGGTAGAGCTCCATTCCGTGTTCCAGGAGGGCTTGACAGGCGCAGACGGTGTCACCGGCTGCGGGCGGAAAGCGGGTTGGGCCACCTTGGGCGGCTGGGCCGGAGTGGGGGATCTTACGGCAGTAGGCGTGGGGGTGGGTCTCACTCCCTGTTCCCGGTATGCCTTGGCGTCCACGGACTGAAAAAAGTCCTGCCGGGGATTTTGGGCCTCCCGGACCGGCGGGGTACTTGGCTTCGTCACAGCCCCACCGCGAGCGTCCAGCGCGTCCATGACCGTGTGGAACACCGCGTCGAATACGTCATGCTCCTTGGCAAATTTCACCTGGGTCTTGGCGGGATGGACGTTCACATCCACCGCCGTCACAGGCAGCAGCACCTCCAGCACGCAGCCGGGGAACCGCCCTTTGAGAAGCTGATTCCGGTAGCCTTCCTCTAAAGCGGCAGTCAAAAGCTGGGACTTGATGAACCGGCCATTGACGAAAAATACCTGCATGGAGCGGGAGCCGCGGCCGTTGACAGGCGCGGTCACAAAGCCCCGCACCTCGATGTCCCCGCCCCGGCCCTGTACCGGCACCAGCGTTTTGGCGAATTCCCGGCCCAAGGCGGCGTACACGGCGGATTCCGGCTTACCGTCTCCGGGGGTGTGGAGGGATTCCTGCCCGTCCTTGATGAACTTGAAGGAAACGTCCGGGTGGCTCAGCGCCAGATGCTGCATCAGCCCCGCCACAGCGGCGGTCTCAGCGCTGTCCTTTTTCATGAATTTCAGCCGGGCAGGGGTGTTATAAAAGAGGTCCGATACCCGGATGGTGGTGCCCTCCGGGGCGCCTTCCTCCCGGACGGGCTCCATGTGCCCGCCCTCGCCGTGGATGGCGGCACCTACGGCATCCTCCGGCCGTCGGGTCAGCACATCCACGCGGCTGACGGCGGAAATAGCCGCCAAAGCCTCACCACGGAAGCCAAGGGTCCCGATTTTAGCCAGATCCTCCGCCGTGCGAAGCTTGCTGGTGGCGTGACGCAAAAAGGCGGTGGGCAGTTCCTCTGGTGCGATACCGCAACCGTTGTCCGTCACACGGATCAGGCCCATGCCGCCTCGCTGGATCTCCACCACGATGGCGGAGGCTCCGGCATCGATGGCATTTTCCACCAGCTCCTTCACAACAGAGGCGGGGCGTTCCACCACCTCGCCGGCGGCGATCAGGTCGGCTACATGAGATGATAATTGTTGAATGTGAGGCATATGATTTCTCCTTACAGCAATGCTGCCAAAACGGGAATGGTGATAATAGACATCAGGGTGGTCAGGAAAATACTCTGGGCCATACATTCGGTGTCACCACCGTATTCCATAGCCAGCATACTGCCATTGAGGGCGGTGGGCATGGCCATGAGGATCACAGCGATATTGGCCACCAGAGGCGTGCCGATACCGGTCCATTTCAGGAACAGCCACAGCATAATGGGAAGGATCAGAAGTCGAAAGGCCGCCAAAGCCCATAGCCGCGGTGAGGTAAATGCCCGTCCAAAGGGTAGATCTGCCAGCAGAGAACCGACTACTAAGAGGGACAGAGGGGTTGTCATGCTGCCTGTAAAGTTCAGACACTCCCCAAGCAAGGCTGGCACATTGATGTGGAACAGGGCCACCATCAAGGCAATCACCGAGGCAACGATACATGGCGATAGCAACTGCTGCCAACGAAACTTTGCCTGTCCAGCCAGCATCAAGGGACCCAGAGAATAGGACAGCAGGTTAAAGGGCAGGACCAGGATCACGGCATAGAACAGTGCCTCTTGACCAAAGAGAGCGACCGATACCGGATAGCCGATAAAGGCCATATTTGAAAAAATCAACGAATAGCGCCAGACACACTGCTGCTTGACTGTTCCACCCAACAGGTGGGGCACGAAGGCAGCGACGAAGAAACCCAGCCCATAATAAACGATTGCGACCTTTAAAACAGACAAGATTTCCCCGGTGCTGGGCAAAGCGTCTCCGGAGGAGACGGAGCCTAAAATCAGGCAAGGCACAATGATACCCAGGAGCAAACGGCAAAGATTCTGATCCGTTTGCTTGCCCAGATATCCCAGTTTGTGGGCTAGAAAACCTGCGGTCATGCAGAAGAGAATGACCAGCATTTCAGAAAACACATCAAAAAAACTCACGGAATTCCACGCTCGATTCTATATGAGATATCACATGCCTGCCAACACATGAAGGGCATTGGCGGCGGCGTGGAGCAGAATGGAGCTCCACAGGGTCCCGGTGTGGTCATAGGCCCAGGCCAGAACCAGACCCGGCACCAGATACTGCACCATCAGCAGGAAATAGGTGATGTCCTGCCGCACTACGGCGAACTGCCACACATGGAGCAAGGCGAACAGCAAGCAGCTCACCACATAGGCCACCGTGCGGCTTTTGCTTTTCAGATTGCCGAATACCAACCCGCGAAATAGCACTTCCTCCACGAATGGAGCCAGGAAAATTACGATCAGCAGCGTTACTCTGGGGGCGTTGTGGATCTGGGCGGAGATGGTGGTGTCATTCAGATTGGTGTGGTTGTTCACCAGCATCCGGGTCAGCCGGTAGACTAACTCATTCAGACCATACAGAGCGATGAGACCCACTAAGATCGATTTGCAGGCATTGCCTAAATTGTCCGCGAAGTTCCGGGTGGTGCGGCCCAGAAAGCTGTGAAAAATGATGAGCGTAATGGCAAACAGTGTGTAATAATAGATGGCATTTTGCAGCGAGGGTGAAATGCTGGTGTCCAGCAGGCGCTCCGTCAATCGGAACAGGGGCGCTGTGGCAAAGGGCAGCACCACCAGATAGATCACAAAGAAAACAGTTCCGGCGATCTGCTCACCGGGGGTCATATAGGAGGCGGATTTACGTTTGGCCATTGGTCAGGCTCCTTTTAGTGGTTTTCCCTTTACAGGGAAAATCGGAATATGCGGCGAAGCGCCGCAGAATTGAATCCCCATTTTCTTTTCCTCTTGCGGAAAAGAAAACGGCCATTCATGGTCAAAAGAAAAGACGTTGAGGGATGATTTGACACCTTCGTGTCAAATCATCCAAAACGGGGGCTGGCCGTCACCAACTTCCGACTAAATCCAGAAGCCCCCTACCGGCTGCGCTGTACCCAAATCTCAAATCAGTGCGTCCCCGCACCAGAAACCCTGTCGCCCACCGGCGTTCCAAACAGGACGCCCCCTGCTCCTCTTTCCGCTACCGCTCCCCCCGTCTTTCGTCCCCTTGTGGGTTGGTTTACAAAGGCAGGGGCCGAGGCCCCCGGCCCTCGCCCCCGGGAGGGGTTTCCAAAGGGGAGGGCCGAGGCCCGCCCCTTTGTGCCACGAGGGGGTATGGGGGACGGGTGGCGTCCCCCATGTTTCTGGTGGGGGTCTAAGGGGGAGGAATCTTTGCGCCAAAGATTCCTTCCCCTTGCCCCGTAGTGGGAACTACCCCTTTGCGGGAGCAGCCCTTATTTGTTCAATTTTTGCTTCAATTCATACAGCAGCCCCATTGCCTCAATAGGCGTCAGCGTATCCGGCTGACAACGGCGGATGGCGTCCAGCACCTCGCCCTCGCTCATGGCGTCCAGCGAGACTTGATCAGTCTCTTTTCGGGCGGCCACGTACTGTACACCGTTTTCATCCTCCAGCTCCTTCAGGATTACCTTGGCCCGCTGGACCACCTTCTCCGGCAGACCCGCCAGCTTGGCAACTTCAATGCCATAGCTGCGGTCGGCGCCGCCGGGGATGATTTTTCGCAGGAAGATGATGTCCTCCCCCCGGCGCTTGACGGCGATGTTGTAGTTTACGGTGCCGGGGAGGGTGTTTTCCATTTCTGTCAGCTCGTGATAGTGGGTGGCAAACAGGGTCTTGGCCCCCAGCGTCTTTTTGTCGGCGCAGTATTCCAGAACAGCCCGGGCAATGGCCATACCGTCAAAGGTGGAGGTGCCACGGCCGATCTCGTCCAGGATCAGGAGAGATTTTTTTGTGGCTTGATGGAGAATATCGGAGACCTCCGTCATCTCCACCATGAAGGTGGACTGTCCGGCAGAAAGGTCGTCGCTGGCGCCGATGCGGGTGAAGATCCGATCCACCACGCCGATATGAGCGTATTTGGCGGGGACGAAGCTGCCCATCTGGGCCATGAGAACGATCAGCGCCACCTGCCGCATATAAGTGGATTTGCCGGCCATGTTGGGGCCGGTGATGATGGCCACCCGTTCCTCTTTTTCACCCATAAAGGTGTCGTTGGGGACGAACAGACTGTCCTTCAGGACCTTTTCCACCACAGGATGACGGCCCTCACGGATCTCAATGACCCCGGACTCGTCTACCTCCGGGCGGCAGAAGTTGTTGTGGACCGCTACGGCGGCGAAGGAGCACAGCGCGTCACACTCCGCCACCGCCGCGGCAGTTTTCTGGATGCGCCCGGCATTGTCCGCGATCTGCTGGCGCAGGGCGGAGAACAGCTCATATTCCAGCGCCACTACCCGCTCGGAGGCCGTCAGGATCTCGTGTTCCAGATCCTTCAGCTCCTGGGTGATGAACCGCTCGCCGTTGACCAAGGTCTGCTTGCGGATGTAGGTTTCCGGCACCTGCTCCTTAAAGGCGTTGGAGACCTCAATATAGTAGCCGAACACCTTGTTATAGCCGATTTTCAGGGTGCGGATGCCGGTTTTTTCCTTCTCCTTGGCTTCCATCTCCGCCATGACGCCCTTGCCGCTTTTCAGAATGTGCCGCAGGCGGTCCACTTCTTCGTTGAAGCCGTCCCGGATGATGCCGCCCTCCCGGACGGAAAAGGGCGGTTCATCGCAGATGGCGGCGGCAATGTCCCCACTGATATCGTCCAGCGTGTCCAGCTCGGCGGTCAGTTCGGTCAGACGGCGGTCGGAAAATCCGGAAAGCTGTTCCTTCAGGTTGGGCAGCTTTTCCATGGCGGCGCGAAGGGAGGTCAGGTCCCGGCCACCGGCGGTGCCATAGACGATGCGGCCAATGAGTCGTTCCATGTCTCCAAGGCCGGTCATTCCGGCGATGAGTTCTTCCCGGCGGATGGTGTCATCCACCAGTGCTGCCACGGCACTGCTGCGGCGGTCAATATCCGTCACGGACAGGAGGGGGCGTTCTAACCAGCTTCGCAGCATTCGACCGCCCATGGGGGTCTTGGTTTTGTCCAGTACCCAGAGGAGGCTGCCCTTCTTCTCCTTGCTCCGAAGGGTCTCCGTCAACTCCAGATTCCGGCGGGCGGCCAGATCCAGCTCCATGAACCGGCCCTGACGGTAGTAATCCAGCTCTCGGATGTGGGAGAGATCCGTTTTCTGAGTTTCGTAGAGGTAGTTCAGCAACCCGCCCAGAGACATGGCGGCGGCAGGTTCCCCGGCGGGCAACTTGGAAAAGGCTTCCTCACCAAATTGGGCGCGGATGTTTTTCTCCGCCTCTGCCAGACGGAACCGGCGCTCGCCGCCGTTTTCATAGCGGCAGTGGAATTTGTCAGTGAGGACGTCTGTCAGCGCCTTCTCATTGAAAGCCCCGTCACTGAGAATGGCCTCAGCGGGGTTGAACCGGCCCAGTTCATTGATGAGATGGGTCAGGGTATCCTTACCGGAGAAGGCGGTGAGGTGGGTCTCACCGGTAGAGAGATCACAGAAAGCTGCGCCGCCTCCCTGACTGTCCAGATAAATGCCGCAGAGGTAGTTGCCGGACTTATCATCCAGGCAGGCGGCGTCGATGACAGTGCCGGGGGTCACCACCCGGATGATGTCCCGCTTCACCAGGCCCTTGGCGGTGGCGGGATCCTCCATCTGCTCGCAGATGGCCACCTTGTAGCCCTTGGCAATCAGCCGGGCGATGTAGGATTCGCTGGCGTGGTAGGGGATGCCGCACATGGGGACCCGTTCCTCCTCCGGCTTGGCGTTTTTGCCGTGGTCCCGGGAGGTCAGGGTCAGGTCCAGTTCCTTGGAGGCTAGCTTGGCATCGTCGGCGAACATCTCATAGAAGTCCCCCAGACGGAAAAACAAAATGGAATCCGGGTTGTCCTTCTTGATTTCCAGATATTGCTTCATCATGGGGGTCAGTTCCGCCATAAAAATACCTCTTTCTGTTTCGATATCGATATCATTTGTTTATTAGGATCAAATTGCGCACCAGGTTGGTGCGCATATGTGCGGCGAACCGCCGCAGGGATGCAGGCTTTGCCTGCCGGAATGCACCCCCCATTTTCTTTTTGAAACACCAAAAAGAAAATGCGCCGTGCACGGTGGAAAAGAAAAAGTGTCAGGGATGAGTTGACCGCGTTGCGGTTAACTCATCCAAAACGAGGGGCTGACCGGTACGCACTGCCGGCAAAATCCAGAAATCTCCTGCCGGCTGCGCTGAAAGTCCCCAAATGATCTAAGTACGTCTCCCGCATCTGCGGGTATGGCGTTTATCTGGCTACAAAGAGGACACCATCTACTTCTTTTTTCGCTGCCGCTCCCCATCCCCAAGAGGGGTTTCCAGAGGCGAGGCCTGTCTCCTTCTCCCAAGAAGGGTTTCCAAAGGGGAGGGCCGCAGCCCGCCCCTTTGTGTCGTTTCAAGGGGGTGCGGGGGGAAATCGAAATCCCCCCGCGTTTCTCTTTAGGGGGGCCGGGGGGACATTCTCTTTTCAAAAGAGAATATCCCCTTTGGCTTCCGCATACCGAGTCGGTATGTTTCCGCCGGGAATCCCGGCCCCCTGCGGGGGCAGCAAATCAAACCGGCTCGCCGTACAGCGCCCAGGTGTTGCTGTCCGTTACCTTTATGTCAATAAAGCTGCCGATCAGATTCTTGTCACCCTTCAGCCGTACCAACCGGTTGCCCTCGGTGCGGGAGGCAAGGGGGAAGTTCTCATCGTCACTCTCGCCGTCCACCAGCACCCGGACGGTCTTGCCCACATAGGCGGCGTGGAGCTTGGCGGAATTGGCATTCTGGACTTCCAGGAGCTTATCGAACCACTTCTGCTTTTCGGCACGAGTGGCGGGGTCCGGCATGGCCGCCGCCTTTGTGCCGGGACGGGGGGAGTAGATAAACGTAAAGAGGGCATCGAAGCCTACTTCTTCCACCAGAGAAACGGTGTCCATGGCCTCAGCCTCCGTCTCGCCGGGGAAACCGATGATGACGTCGGAGGTCAGCACCAGATCGGGCATTACGCTTTTGGCGTAGCGAATTTCCTCTAAATATTTCTTCCGGGTGTAGCGGCGGTTCATCTCATTCAGTACGCGGTCATTGCCGGACTGGAAGGGGAGGTGGAGCTGCTTTGCCACATGGGAGCACTTGGCCATCACGTCAAAGAGGTGGTTGGTGGCGTCCTTGGGATGGCTGGACATAAAGCGGATCAAGTATTCGCCGGGGATCTTGTCGATGTCCTCTAAGAGATCCGGGAAATGGTAGTCCAGATCCAGATCATTGCCGTAGGAGTTGACATTCTGGCCCAGCAGAGTGATGTCCTTGTAACCGGCGGCAACCAGTTCCCGGACCTCCTGCAAAACGCACTGGGGATCACGGCTGCGCTCCCGGCCCCGGACATAGGGTACGATGCAGTAGGAGCAGAAGTTGTTGCAGCCGTACATGATGCTGACCCATGCCTTCACGCCCTTTTCACGCACCACGGGGATGCCCTCGGCAATGGTGCCGTCCTCATTGTCCACGGCGAAGACCCGCTTCCGGGTCTCATAGACCCGCCACAAAAGCTCCGGGAACTTCCACAGGGCGTGAGGACCGAACATCAGATCCACATGACGGTAGGATTCCTTCACACGTTTAGAGACCCGCTCCTCCTGCGCCATGCAGCCGCACAGACAGATCACCTGCTCCGGGTTTTCCTTTTTCGTGTGGGTGAGAATGCCCAGATTGCCGAAGACCCGTTGTTCCGCGTGCTCCCGGACGGCGCAGGTGTTCAGGATCACCAGATCCGCCTCCTTGGGATCCTCTGTAAAGGTAAAGCCACTGTCGGCCAGCATACCCATCAGTTTCTGGCCGTCCGCTACGTTCTGTTGACAGCCGAAGGTGTCCACGCAGGCCACAGGATGGGCTTCCCGGGAGGTGAACATTTCCTTGATCTTTGCTTCGAACTCCCGCTGACGCGCCAGCGCGTCCTCGGACACCAGTACATTTTCCCGCTTCAAAATCGTATATCCTCCTAAAGTTATCTGATAAAGTGAGTGGCGACCCGGTTTTCCTTTTCCGGCAGACCGAACTGCTCCTTCCCCAGCGCGATGCTGCGCATCAGGAATGTCATGTTCCGGGCCAGGGTCCGCATGGTCTGAAGCCCCTCGCCGTCCTGCTCCGCTTCACCGGGCGTCCGGCCGTGAATACTGTTCCAGTATTGGCTGGAGGCCACAGGCATCCCGGAGATGGTGAAATACTTGTTCAACTCATCAAAGGTGGCGGAGCAGCCGCCCCGCCGGGCACAGGCTACGCTGGCACCCACCTTCATGGTCTTATCAAAAGACGTGCTGTGAAACAGTCGGTCCAGACAGGCGATCAGCGTGGCGTTGGCGGAGGCGTAATACACCGGACTGGCGATCACCAGACCGTCGGCCTCCTGAAACTTGGGGGCCAGCTCGTTTACTCCATCGTCAAAGACGCACTTGCCGGTCTTGGCACAGGAACCACAGGCCACGCAGCCCCGGATGTCCCGGTTTCCCAGGACCACCGTTTCCACATCGACGCCATTCTCTTTGAAAACCGCTTCCATTTCCCGCAGGGCCACGGCGGTGTTGCCATTGGCATGGGGACTGCCGTTGAGCATTAAAACCTTCAGGGACTTCATATTTCGCACTCCTTTCAGAGTCCCGGCTTTATGTGTTTATCCACTTGAAGCCGGGAGAAAAAGCACATAACTTAACTAAGATATCATAGCATAAAAGCTTCCGGAACACAAGAAAAAGGGAGGACAAAAGTCCTCCCTTTTCTGGAATGCAGTTTGTTACGTCAGGTAGTTCAGCGGGTTTTTCGCCACGCCGTTGTACCGCACCTCAAAATGGCAGTGGTTGCCGGTGGAGTTGCCGGTGGAGCCGGCACGGGCCACCTGCTGGCCCTTGTAAACATGCTGTCCCACGCTGACGGTGAGACTGGAGTTGTGACCGTACCGGGTGACGTAGCCATTGCCATGGTCGATCTGCACCAGATAACCATAGCCACTCATCCAGCCGGAGTAGGTCACGGTGCCGCCATCGGCGGCGTAGATGGGCGTTCCTCTGGGAACGGCGATGTCGATGCCCTTGTGGTTGGTGGAGCCGATGCCGCCGGGGGATTTCCGTCCGCCAAAGTAGGAGGAGATCCGGCCGCTGGTAGGCCAGCGGAAGCTGCCGGTAGGCATCCAGGTGGGCCGGGCCTTGGTGCCCCGGAGCCGGTATTCGGTGACAGGCTCTTTCAAAGTCACGGAGGAGAGAATGGTCCGCTCCGTTTCCTCGCCATTGACGTAGGTGGCCTTGGCCATCACGTCCGCCTTGCCGTATTCGCCCTTGGAGGTCACCTTATAGTCGCCCTGATAGAGGTAAGCGCTGTCGGTGTACTCAATGTTGTAGGACACATCATCCAGATACCGCTCCTGCTTTACCACGGTCATGGTCAGGTAGGGGACAGAGGCGGACAGGGTCAGCACTTCGCCGATCTGAAGCTTATTGATGTTGTAGCCGGGGTTCAGCGCCAGAAGCTCTGCGGAGGACATGTCGTTCTTGGCGGCGATCTGAGACCAGGTATCGCCCTTTTTCACCTCGTAAGTGACCTCGGCCGTCTTGGTGCTGTAAAGCAGCTCCGCAATATAGCCCAGGTTCATGATCTCACTGGTGGGAACGTACTCCTGCCGGATCTCAACATCCTCCGCAAATTCACAGGAAATGGTGTCCTCGTCGGAGGCTGCTTTCTGCAACTGGTCCAGCAGTTCCTCCAACGCGCCCTCGTAGGGAGTGGCGCCGATGCGCACATCGTTGACATACAGGCAGTATGCAGAGGTCACAAGACCGATCTCGTCGGAAAGCTGGTCCTCGTATACGGCCTTGTCCTCGATGTCCTGACGGAGCATCCAGCCAGAATCGTATTGCAGCAGGGAATCATCGATGGTGTAGGTCTCTCCCAGTGTCCGGGAGGTGATGCTTTCCAGATCCTTCCGGACGGTTTCGGCTTCCGATTTGGAAGCCAGCCGTCCCAACACCTGCCCGTCATAGGAGACGGTGGTGCCGATGGTGAAGAAGGAACAGAACAGGATAATACCTGCCAGCGCACAGCTTCCTCCCAGGAACATCAGGGAGTGGAGGCGCTTTTCCTTTTCAAACCAGACAGAGAATCTGCTGGTGCGGAGGTTCCGCTCTCTGCGACGGCCCAGCAGGATCTCCCGCAACCGGCTGGCGGCGGAGGGCAACAGCCCCCAGAGCATCAGCAGGAATTGCAGAGGCTTCCGGTTGGACTCCGGGAACCGATGGGCCTGAGCTTCCCGGACGACCCGGCGGCAGCGGCGGCCAAACCAGCGGACCTTCTTTCCAGCCCGGAAGCGGAGCTTGCCCCAGAGGTCTTCAGGCTCAGCGGGAGTGCGCCGTTTTCTGCGGGGTCTGGGCGCATCCTGGGACTGTTCCGCCTCTGCGGGCCAGTCTGACGGATCATAAGGCTTTTTGGTGTTTTGACTCATAACGCTCCTATCGTATCGCGGGCAAATGCCCTTTAAAAATTTGTGAACCATAAAAAGTAACAAATTGTTACCGCCTTATATTATCCCTTTTATATTCGCCCGTCAAGCAACTTCTGGCTTCTTGGCATATTTTTATGTATTTTAACGATACTTTTTTGCCGAATTTCGTAGTTGACACGCAAAAACCGGAAAAAATTACGTCCCAATTCGTCACTTTTTTCATTGACCCCGGCTGTGGACCGTGTATAATAAAGAGTGGAATTGAAACCCCGTTCCCTGAATTAAAAATTGGAGGAATCAACATGTTTGAATTTCTGATCAACAAGCTGAAGGCGCATCCCCGTAAGATCGTCTTCACCGAGGGCACTGATCCCCGCATCCTGGAGGCTTCTGCCCGTCTGCTGTCCGGTACCTTCCTGACTCCCGTTCTGGTGGGCAACGCCGACGAGATCACCAAGGCTGCTGAGGAAGCCGGCTTCAACATCCGCGGCGCTGAGATCATGGACCCCGCCATCTTCCCTGACATGGACAAGATGGTGGCCCTGATGGTGGAGCTGCGCAAGGGCAAGATGACCGAGGAGCAGTGCCGCAAGTCCCTGTCTCAGGCCAACTACTTCGGCACCATGCTGGTGAAGATGGGCTATGCCGACGCTCTGCTGGGCGGCGCTACTTACTCCACCGCCGACACCGTCCGTCCCGCCCTGCAGATCATTAAGACCAAGCCGGGCAGCAAGATCGTGTCCTCCTGCTTCATTATGGTCCGTCCTTCCGCCACCGGCGAGAATGAGGTCCTGGCTATGGCTGACTGTGCCATCAACATCAAGCCCACCGAGGATGAGCTGGTGGAGATCGCCGTTGAGACTGCCCGTACCGCCAAGGTCTTCGGCATTGATCCCAAGGTGGCCTTCCTGAGCTACTCCACTTTGGGTTCCGGCAAGGGCGAGGACGTGGACAAGATGCGCAACGCCTGCGAGAAGGCCAAGGCTGCCATGCCCGACGTTCCCGTGGACGGCGAGTTCCAGTTCGACGCTGCCGTGTCTCCCGTGGTGGCCAAGACCAAGCACATCACCAGCTCCGTGGGCGGTCATGCCAACACCTTCATCTTCCCCGACATCAACGCCGGCAACATCGGCTACAAGATCTGCCAGCGCATGGGTAACTTCGACGCTTACGGCCCCATCCTGCAGGGTCTGAATGCGCCCATCAACGACCTGTCCCGCGGCTGCAACGCTCTGGAGGTCTACTCCATGGCCATCATCACCGCCGGTCTGGTGGATTGATCCCCGTCTTTGAAAAGTAAAAAGTCCGGATCATGCGGCTCCCTTTGACGGAGGCGACGACTGATTCCGGAGATCCCCCGGCGGGTCATCGCGTTTGCGGTGCCCGTTGGGGTTTTTTTATTTTCTGAGGGCGTGGACTATCTGTATCCTACTGAGGACTATGCGGCCAATGACCGCAGGAACAGCCGGGAAACAGTTCGTACATGGTATCAAACAGCAGATCGGTATGAAACGGCTTTGGAATAAAATGCGAGACGCCCAGAGCAAAGGCCTGATCGGTGACTTGCTCAGAAACGATGCTGGAGAGAAGGATGACCCTCTGTGGGGCAGTGCCCCGGTGCTGCAATTCCTCCAGTACGCTTAGACCGCAGACATCCGGCAGCACCGTGTCCATCAGCAGCAGATCGGCAGTTTGTTTTTGCATACATAATAAAACATCGCGGCCGCTGCCAACGGTTGCAAGGGAGAAAAAATCATGATTTGCCGCAATTTTCCACATCAACCAGCGAAATTCCTCGCTGCTGTCGGCCAACAGCACATGTTTGCGACCGTCCATATTCTGATTCCCCCCCATATTTTCAGATACAGAAATGCTGCAAAAAAGGGGCCTATGCGACCTCCTGCTGCTCCTGCTCCCGGAACTGTTTTTTCATCTGCGCAAGAAACGCTGTCAGTTCATCAGGCTCCAGCATCAGTAAAAAGAATAAGAGAGCGATTGCAGAACAACAACTGCAGCCGCGCTCTAAATCGCCATAGGCCCGAACCGTGATGTGTAACTGCTCGGACATTTCCTCTTGGGTCAGCTTCCGCTTCTTGCGAAGCGCTTTCGCCTGCGCAGAAAAGTACTGCCGAAGTGACTCTTTATACCCGCTCATTCGTCAAAACCTCCGTATATCTGACTGATACCGAGATTCTATGTCAGGTGAAAGTGGGCTTCCATGAAGTGCACTTCCTCTTTTTTGGGTTTCACACGGAATTTACGGGTCAAACCCTGGGGGCGTATACAGAAAACTCCCCTGCTGAACGTTTTCTCAGCAGGGGAGCGGTACTTCTTGTATATTTGCATTTGTGCGAATGGATCCGTTTGGAAGGAGTGGTCTCAGATCGCTTAGACGGCGGGTTTGGCCATAAATTTATCCTCTACATCGTCCCGGATCCCCAGACGCTGGTAGAGCCTGTGCATGAAAGAGAAGGTGAAGCCGCCGGGCAGCATCCCGTTGACAAAGATCGCCGCCAGCACGCCGATGCCAGTGTCCAGAATACGGTTCATGGCGTAGGTGATATAAGTGTCTGTGGGGGTGTTGAACAGCAGAATGCACAGCACCACGCCGCCGGGCTGTACGCCGCCCACCCAGATACGCTGGCACAGCAGGATCAAAATGATCACGCCGACGAAGGTCAGGGGGATCAGGACCCAGGCGTTGCTGCCGTCAGGGAACAGCTCCATGTAAATGGCAAACAGACCCATGCCGATAAAACCGCCTACCATTGTGCCGAAGAAGCGGTTACCGCCGTGGAGACGGCTTTGCATAAAGCTGCTGCCCATACCGAAAATAGCGCCGATGCAGGCGAAGGTGGGGTTGCGGTCCAGAAAATAGTAGACCAGCGCACACAGGGCTGCCGCAAGGGCGGTCTTGACGTTGCGCATACCGATCTTAGGAAACAGGCATCCTGCTTTTTCATGGTGTTCCATGGCATTTTCTCCGTTCGGGATCGTTCCGCGGCGGATAAAGGCGGCGGAAATATTGTTAAGAACGTGTCAAATTATACCATGGAACCAGTTGACTGTGAACCCCTTGCTGGTATTTTTATGCAATTTACAGGAGAAAACGTTTGCGAAAATCGGCAATTCTGTGGAAATGTTTGTACTTTTGCAAAGAAAATGCGGCTTCGCGGCAGAATGTAGGGATAGGGGCCTGTTGTATTTTTCAGATATCCGGGTAAAGCCAGCCGCTCCCGGCCCGAAGACTCCCGGCGACGATCCGGAGACCGGAGCTGCCCAGCGCCGCGGCGAAGCGATCCGCCAGGGGCCGTTGGGCCTCCGTGTCGATCTGATTCAGGAACACGGTGTCGCACAGCTTTTCCGTCAGAAGAACTGCGGCAGCCTGTTCCGGGGAAGCAGGGGCCGACTTTGCGGTGCCGGTCAGGGCGCAGAACTGCTCTGGCCGGTGGACGCTCTCACGGATGGGCTTCCCGAAACCAGATGCGCCCACCACGCAGATCACCTGACGGCTGACGGCAGGGATCACCGGCTCATGGGCATCGTGGGCCTTCAGGGGTAGCTGCCGGGAACCGTCGGCCTCTACCAGTACATAGTCCGCCAGCATGGTCAGCGTCTCTACGGAAAGGGAGGGAGCGGTCAGCTTGCCATTTTCGCAGGGAGTTCCCAGGCAGAGGACCCGCCGGGCGGCCAAGGTCTTGCGAATCTCCTCCGGCGTAGGGGCTGTCAGCAGGGGGTATTCCTCAAAGGGGCGGATATGGGTGGTGGTACAGAGGAGGACCGTCCCCGGTAATTCCTCCGCTAGACGGCGCAGCAAACTGGTTTTACCGCCGCTGCCGATCACGGCGGTGACGCCGGGGCGCAGCCCCAGCAGCTTGGAAAAATCCATGATCCACCTCTTTTCGTTTGCTTTGCCCGCAATGCTGCGGGCTTGTCTCATCTATCGCTTCACCATCAGGCGCTTCATGCCGGCTTCCAGGCCCTCGGCGGAAAGGTCGAACATGGGGAACATCTTTGCCAACTGCAGGTGGGTCAAGGTCCAGAAGTCCTGAAATACCGGCAGAGGCTCCGGGTTCAGCCAGATGAGATAGGGGAAGTGCTTTTTAAACAGCTCCAGCCATTCCAGACCGGAGGGGCCGTATCGCTGGTTCCGCCAATCGTACTGCTTTTCCCGCAGCTCGTAGGGGTTCATGGCGGCATCGCCCACGAGAATGACCTTGTAGCTGGCGTCGAAATTCTGCAAAAGCCATTCCGTAGGCGTTTGACCGTCCTGCCAGAGGCGGGGGCCGTTGTAAACGTCGCCGTAAATGCAGTTATGAAAATAGTAGGTGTGCAGCTCTTTAAAGTGGTTGGACTTGGTGGCCGCCTGAAACAGCTGGCTGCACAGGCCGGAATAGTAGTCCATAGAGCCGCCGGAGTCCATCAGCAGCAGGACCTTCACCGTGTTCTTCCGGGGGTTCTTGTACCGGATCTCCAACCGCCCCGCGCTCTCGCAGGTATCGTGGATCGTGGCGTCCACATCCAGCTCCTTTTCGGCGCTCCGCTCCTGCGCGGACAGCTGACGCAGCGTGCGGAAGGCCATCTGAAACTGGCGGGTGTCCAGCTTATTGTCTTTCCGGAAGTCCCGGAATTTTCGTTCTCCCGCCACCATCATGGCGGTGCGGTGCATGGACTGCCCGCCGATCCGGATGCCGTTGGGATGCCAACCGCTGTTGCCCCAAGGGGTGCGGCCCTGAGTCCCAACCCAGTAGTTGCCGCCGTTGTGCTCCTCCGTCTGCTCTTTCAGACGTTCCTCCAGCATTTTCAGCAGTTCCTCCAGCGTTTCATCCGGAAACCCGGCGGAGCGCAGGTCGGCAATGGTCCGTTTCAGATCCTCGCTGGGGTGGTTCAACCAGTCCAGCAGATCCTCCGGCAGCTCCCCGGTGTAGGGCACGTTCTTGAAAAATTCCAGAAAGATCAGGTCAAAGTGGTCAAATTCCGTTTCATTCTTCACCACAATGGCCCGGCACAGGTGATAAAAGCCGGTGAGCGTCGAATGGTGCAGCCCCTTTTCCATGCCCTCCAGCAGCGTCATCCACTCGTTCAGGGAGACGTGCAGCCCCCGCTGACGCAGCAGGTAAAAAAACGCGGCGAACATGGCTTACTTCACCTTTCGCAGGGTCTGAAGATCCTTGTCTTTTTTCAGCAGGACACCGGCGAAGGGGATCTCCTTTTCAATGCGAGCCGGGTCCACGCCGCCGGCCACCAGCGCCCGGATCCAGTCCACCAGTTCAGAGGTGGAGGGCTTCTTCTCAATGCCCCGCAGCTCCCGCAGCCAGTAGAAGGCGGCGAGGGACTGCTTTACCAGCTTTTCTTCCAAATCACCGAAGTGGACCCGGAGGATGGCTTCCATCTGCTCCTGCTCCGGGAACTCGATGTAGTGGAACACGCACCGGCGGAGGAAAGCGTCCGGCAGTTCCTTCTCTGCGTTGGAGGTGATGATGACGATGGGGCGCTGCTTGGCCTGTACGGTCTCCTTCGTCTCAGGGATGTAGAACTCCATCCGGTCCAGCTCCCAGAGAAGGTCGTTGGGAAATTCCAGATCCGCCTTGTCGATCTCGTCGATCAGCAGGACCACCTGCTCGTCGGCGGAGAAGGCCTCACCCAGTTTACCCAGCTTGATATATTTTTTGACGTCATCTACGCCGGCGTTTCCAAACTGGCTGTCATAGAGCCGCTGCACCACATCGTAGACATACAGGCCGTCCTGGGCCTTGGTGGTGGATTTTACGTTCCAGATAATGAGCTTTTTCCCAAGAGCGTCCGCCACGGCCTGGGCCAGCATGGTCTTGCCGGTGCCCGGCTCACCCTTGATGAGCAGAGGCTTCTGCAAAGCCACGGCGATGTTAACGGTCTCCATCAGGTCGCGGGACGCCACATAATTTGCGCTGCCGCTGAATTTTGTATCCATATTTGTTCTCCTTTGCGTGGGTTTGGTGTGCTGGGCCGATTATAGCAGACTTTTTTTCGGGAGACAATGTAAGTTTACGTTTTGACACACTATCCCAGCGCCACGTCTAAGACCATCATAATTAAAAAGCCCCCCACAAAGCCGCAGGTCCCGGCTTTGGAATGGGCCTGAGGCACCAACTCCTCTACCACCACATACAGCATGGCTCCGGCGGCGAAGCTGAGGAGCCATGGCATCAAGGGACGGACACCGGCGGCTGCCAGTACTACCAGAATACCGAAAATCGGCTCCACACTGCCGGAGAGGGTGCCCAACAGAAAGGCCCGGCCACGGGAGCTGCCCTCCTGCCGCAGAGGAAGGGAGATGGCGGCACCTTCTGGCAAATTCTGAATGCCGATGCCAAGCGCCAACGCCGCAGCCCCGGCCATGCCGTCCCCCTCCGCCGCCAGTGCGAAGGCGAGGCCCACTGCCATGCCCTCCGGTACATTGTGGAGAGTGATGGCCGCCATCAACAGCGTGCTTTGGCGGCGGGTGGGGTCCAGGTCTTTTGCCCGCCGCAGATGGGGCAAGACGGCGTCCAGCGCGGAGAGAAAGCCCACACCCAACAACAGCCCCGCCGCTGCGGGGAGCCAGCCGGGAACGCCGAAGTCCGCCGACTGCTCGATGGCAGGCAGCAGCAAACTCCAAACGCTGGCCGCCGTCATCACCCCGGCGGCGAAGCCAAGCATGGTCCGCTGAAACTGGGGCCGGGGTTCCTCCACAAAGAAAAATACCACCGCAGCCCCTAAGGTGGTCATCAGAAAGGTAAAGCCGGTGCCCAAAGCGGCCCAGCTCAATGCTTGCAGCATACGAATCAACGCCTTTTCCTCGATTCAGGCGGAATTTTGCCTGTACGCCAGTATAGGCGACCCTCCCTGGATATGTGCCACCGATGGGGCTTGCCTTTTTTCTGACGCTGTGATACAATCAAACTCTAAAAGGAAATATGGCTCATATAATTCCGCTGATGGATCTTCCAGGCGCGGAAGTTTCTATGAGACCGCCCAAGGTCTTGCTATGAGCGTCCGCTTATGCGGGCGCTCTTTTGTTTTGAAAGGAGGGCGCAATGACCACCATTCTGAAAGGAAATATCGTTTCCGCGCCGGCCTGCGGCCGGTTGGATGTGACGGAACACGGTTATCTCATCGCTGAAAACGGCGTCATTACCGGGGTGTATCCGGTGCAGCCGGAGCAATATGCCGGGGCGTCTGTGGAGGACTATGGAGACTGCCTGATCGTCCAGTCCTTTGCGGACCTGCACCTCCACGCTCCCCAGTATCCCATGCTGGGGATGGGTATGGATCTGCCCCTGCTGGACTGGCTGAATGCCTACGCCTTCCCCACGGAGGCCCGGTTCGCGGAGCCGGACTACGCCCGGGCGGTGTACCGGCAGCTGGCAGGGGAATTGGCGTCCCACGGGACCACGCGGGTGTGCATGTTTTCCTCCCTCCACACCGACGCTACCCTGATTTTGATGGACGAGCTGGAAAAAGCGGGGATCACCGGCTATGTGGGCAAGGTGAACATGGATCGCAACGGCGCACCCGGCGTGTTGGAAGAGACCACAGAGGGTTCCATGCGCAAAACGCTGCGGTGGCTGGATGCCTGTCAGGATCTCCAGCACATCAAGCCGATTCTGACCCCCCGGTTCACCCCCTCCTGCACGAATGAGTTGATGGCGTTTTTGGGAAAGCTGGCGGCGGAGCGCGATCTGCCGGTGCAGTCCCACCTGTCGGAAAATGGCGCGGAGATCGACTGGGTGCACCAGCTCCATCCGGCTTGCAGCCAGTATTGGGAGACCTATAAGAAGTACGGCCTTTGGAATGACCGCACCGTGATGGCCCACTGCGTCTGGTCGGACGAACGGGAGCGGCAGGCTATGAAGGACGCCGGGGTAACGGTGGTCCACTGCGCCGACTCCAATCAGAATCTCTGCTCCGGTGTGGCTCCGGTGCGGAGGATGCTGGACGAAGGACTGAAGGTGGCCCTTGGCAGCGATATCGCCGGGGGAGATCATCTGGATCTGTTCGATGTGACGGCCTCCGCTGTCCGGGCTTCCAAGGCCCGGCGGATGATGGATGACTGGAACACCCCCTTCCTCACTGTGGCGGAGGGGTGGTATCTGGCAACCTCTGCCGGGGCGGAATTCTTTGGAGAGCAGCCGGGCTTCGCCGTGGGAAATCCCCTTCACGCCATCGTACTGGCGGATGACGCACTGCCCCAGCCTCGCACCCTGACTCCGGCGGAACGGCTGGAACGGGCGGTGTACCGCCGTCAGGAGGGGGCTGTGCAGGCGGTCTGGTCCGCTGGAAGAAAAATCTACACGAAGCTGTAAAAAAGCCGTCCGCAAGAGTTCGGAATATAAACTCACGCAGCCGTTTCCGGGAGAGCTTCCCGAAAACGGCTGCGTTGTTCTTTGATAGTTCTTGGCGGTCGCGGCACATTCTCTTGGTTTTCGCGGGAATTACTGCACGGTGACGGGTTTTGAATACACGCCCTGGAAATCGAACCAGCCACGGGGGTCCCGATAGGCGCCCAGATAGGTGTCCCGCAGTTTCCAGGCCGTGCCCATTGTGTAGAGGGGGGATATGGCACAGTCAATCTCCAGCAGCAGGTCCTCCGCGTCATGGAGACAGCCCATACGGGCTAAACCGTCCTCGGCACCGGCGATAATGGACATCAGCGTATCGTAGGCGCTGCTTTCATAGTGGAGGAAGTTGTCCCGGTTGCCGGTGGTCCAGTCCATCAGGAAACATTCCGCATCGTTGCACACGGCACTGACGGACATACCGGCCAACGTGTAATTTCCGCTGCGCATGGCGGAGAGTAACTCCACCTGTGTTACGGCTCTGGGCGTCACGTTCACATCCAGATAGTGATTCCACATACCGCATAAGGCCATGGCTACGGTCTTGTTGTTGCCCTGGTCCACATAGAGATATTCCAGAGCACCCAGCTCCGCACTCAGGTCGCTGCCCCGGTCATATCCGGCATTCTGCATCAGGTCCACTGCTTTCTGGCAGCGGTCGGCGTAGCCTTCCGGATCGTTGTCCAGCAGACTGTCGCCGCAGGTGCGGAAATCCAGATCTGCATGATCCTCCGGTACACCAGGGGGGACAAGCCCCTCGGCGGGCTGCGCCATGATCCCCGCCATGGCAGCCAGTTGATTCCGGTCGATCACCAGGCTCAGAGCCTTGCGGATGGATTCATCCTCCAGACGGTTACAGTTGAACATCACGGAGTAGGTCTCCAGAATAGGCTCTGCCTGCCAGGTCTCGTCCGATTTCATCTGCTCCGCCATCTCCTCTTCCGTCAGGGGCCAAACGGCGTCTATCACGCCCTGGTCATACAGAACCGCCGCTGTCTGCGTGTCTCCGAAGCGGAAGGTCAGATCTTCCGGACCGGTCAGCTTTTTGCCGTAGGCGGTATTTTCTGTCAGGGTCAGAGCGTTTTCATCCTCTGCGGAGGCGGTATAGGGGCCATTGGTCACCAGACGGGTGGGATCAGACCACCAGCGGCGGGGCGCCGCAGCCTCTTCCAGATCTTCGTTGGCAGTATCCGCCTCCTGCTTGAGGCGGAGCACTATATCCTGACGCAGGGGCATGGTGGCGATGGAGGTGCAGACCTCCCGCAGGAACCAATCGTAATGACCGGTCAGGGTTACCACAAGCGTGGAGCTGCTCTTGGCACTCACTGCCAGCAGACTCATGTCGCCGGAGGCCTGGGCCTCCGCATAACCGCTGACAATGGACAGCAGCGGAGCGTATACAGAACCGTTGGCTGGGTTTGCCAGACGCTGCCAGGCGTATACAAAGTCGTTGGCTTTGACCTCTACGCCATCAGACCACTTGCTGCCCCGGAGACGGAAGGTGTAGGTAACGGTGCCGTCACTGTTCTCCTTCATGTCCACGCTTTTGGCGGCACCGGGGACTGCGGTGGTCTGACCGTTTTCACCCGTTTCCAGCCGCATCAGATTTTCGTAGAGGTGGTTCAAAATGGTCTGGTCCCCGATCTGCTGGGCATAGATGGGATCGTAAGTGATGGGAGTCTCACCCACGCAGACGGAGAGAGATACCCGGCCGTCTGCTGACTCCTTACGGCCACAGGCGGTCAGGAGGGTAACACATACCAGAGCACTGAGACACAGCGCTGTCAGGCGCTTCCATAATTTCATAGGGACTCCTTTTATGTTATGCCATGGTCAGGCTGCCGTTTTCGTCAAACTTCACAGGCAGGATCTCATTACGGGTATTCTTGGCAATATCGTCGATCCGGATCTTGGAGGGGAAGTCCGCCACAAAGCTGACGGCCACGCCCTGCCGTTTGGCCCGGCCGGTACGGCCGATCCGATGGACATAGTCCTGGTTTTCATCGGGAATGTCGCAGTTGAACACAATGTCCACATCATCCACGTCGATACCACGGGCGGCCACATCGGTGGAGACAAAGACCCGGAGTTTGCCCTTACGGAACAGGTCCATCACCTGCTCCCGCTTTTTCTGGGGAATGTCCCCGTGGATGCACTGGGCGTCGATGCCCCGCATTTGCAGGAACTTGGTGATCCGCTCCGTGTTGCCCTTGGTGTTGCAGAACACCATGCAGCGGTCAAAGCCGGTCTCGTTCAAGATCTTGGCGATGGCCTCCGCCTTGCCGTCGAAGCTCACATCCATGCGGAACTGCTTGATATCGGGCTTGTTCTGCTCGTCCTCCCGGACGGTGACTTCTTCTGCGTCCCGTTGATACACCCAAGCGATGTCCATGACCTCACGGGAGATGGTGGCGGAGAACAGCCCCAGGTTTTTCCGCTTGTCCATGCGGTCCAACAGCCGGGTCACATCATGGATGAAGCCCATGTCCAGCATCCGGTCCGCCTCGTCCAGCACAACAGTTTTCGCCGTGTCCACCCGGACGGTGCGGCGCTTCATGTGGTCGGACAACCGTCCCGGCGTGGCCACTACGATCTGGGGATGTTTTTTCAGCGCGTCGATCTGGCGGCCGATGGGAGCGCCGCCGTACAGACATACTGCCCGGATGCCGGGCTTATAGGTATAGAGGATCCGCAGTTCATCGGTGATCTGGATGGCAAGCTCCCGGGTGGGGGCCAGGATCACCGCCTGAACGCTTTCGTCCTCCGGGTCGATATGCTCTACGATGGGGATGCCATAGGCAAAGGTCTTGCCGGTACCGGTGGGGGCCTTGGCGATCACGTCCCGCCATTCAAGCATGGGGGGAATGCAGCCTGCCTGCACCGGGGTGGATTGTACAATATTGCGCTCCATTAAAGCGCGCAGAATTTCCGGTGACAGCTCCAACGTGTCGAACCGGACGCCTTGAGTCAGTTCCATGATTAAATTCCTCGCATTTGCAGATATTTGCACATAATTAAAAATATTATACACACTTTCGAATCATTTGTAAAGGGGACTTCCTGGACGGCCTTTTCCGTGCTTTTTTATTTCTGATACACGGTTTCGCACAATTTTTCACCTTCGGCGGCATATACTGAGTAAGTTGCAAATGCAGATATCGCAAAGGAGGGAAGCGTATGGAGCCGAAAAAGCCTATGGGTGATGTGGATGATCTGATCTTTCAGGACGCCTGGGAGGTCAGTCAACGATAAAGGACTGCCGCTAAGCGGCAGTCCTTTTGTTGTGCGGTTTTGCTGTGCAAAAGCATAGCAAAATAAGAAATGTGCCATTTCCTCGCCCCTGCGGGGCAACCGGAAATGATGCACGAAAACTTCACGCGCTGGCATTTGCGCATGTTCGCGGTGCGCTGCCATGCATGAAGCTTTATACGATGAAGCCGCCGTCGGCGGTAAGGACCTGACCGGTGATGAAGCTTGCCCGCTCCGAGGCGAAGAACGCCACGGCATAGGCGATATCCTCGGGTGTTCCCAAGCGGCCCAGAGGCGTCTCGCGGATTAACTCCTCCACGGTCTCCTGTCCCAGTACCTGCACCATGTCGGTGTTGATGACGCCGGGGGCCACGCAGTTCACCCGGATGCCGGAGGGGGCCAATTCCATAGCCAACGACCGGGTCAGGGCGATGATGCCCGCCTTTGTGCAGGAGTAAGCCACCTCGCAGCTTGCCCCCCGCTGGCCCCAGATGGAGGAAATATTTACGATACAGCCCCGCTTTTCAGAAATCATGTGAGGGAGGGCCGCCTTGACGGTGTTCCGGGCGCCGCTCAGATTTACCGCCAGATACCGGTCCCACATCTCGTCGGTGGTGTCCTGAAACAGCCCCTGACCCGACACACCGGCGTTGTTTACCACTAATTCTACCGGGCTGAAGGTCTCGCCCAGCTTCCGGACCATCTCGGTCACAGCAGCGCTGTCCGCGACATCGGCCTGGAACATGGCGGCCTGACAGCCCGCTGCTGTCAGCTCATCCACCAGCTCCTGGGCCTTGTCTGTCCGGTTTAGATAGTTGATGCCCACAGCCCAGCCCTGATGGGCTAATTCCCGGGCCACGGCCCGGCCAATTCCACGGGACGCGCCGGTGATCAATGCGGTTTTCATAAGATACCCCCAAACAAAACTTCCAGCGAAGTGTTAGCCAAAAAGAAAAACCACTCCGATGGAGTGGTTTTTATGGTGGAGACGAAGAGGATCGAACTCTCGACCTTACGGATGCGAACCGTACGCTCTCCCAGCTGAGCTACGCCCCCATACAGCCCTGTTATTATAGCAACATTTCCTGAACTTGTAAAGGCCTTTTGCGGGAAAAATCAAAAAAAGATCGACCTGCGCATACAGCGGCGGCCCGGAACGGCTCCGGGCCGCCGCTGTCAGATCATATGTAGGATTGCTCCACCTGGATCACGGGGACATAGTGGCTGTCAAAGGTGCGGATGAGAGCCCGGAGCTGCCGGGCTACCTCAGCGTCCTCCAGCCGGAAGCCGAAGGGCGTCACAACGTCGAAGATCAGGTTGGTGTGGGTAGGGCCGGGGACCATGCGGAAATCGTGAATGCTGAGGGCCGGATCGATGCAATGGGCCAGCTCTGTGATCTTATTCCGGAGGGCGACGGTCGTGCTGTCATCCGTGGCGATGGGGTCCATGTGGATCACCGCCTCGCAGCCCAGCTTCCGGTGCAGCTCCTGTTCGATGTTGTCGATGGTGTCATGGATCGTCATGACGCTGCCGGTGGCCGGGACCTCCGCGTGGAGGGAGATCATCACCCGGCCGGGGCCGTAATCATGGACCACCAGATCGTGAATCCCGGAGATCTCCTTGTGGGCCATCACCAGATCTTCGATTTCTTTAACAAATTCCGGTGTGGGAGGCTTTCCAAGCAGGGGATCGATGGTGTCCTTGGCGGCGTCTATGCCGCCCTTGAAAATGAGTAGTGCCACCAGAACACCCACCCAGCCATCCACCGGGAGATGGAAGTAATGGCCGATCAAGGTGGCGACCAGAACGGCAGAGGTGGACATGCAATCTCCCAGCGAATCCGCTGCTGCCGCCAGAAGCGCCGGTGCGGAGAGCTTTTTGCCGAGGGAGCGGTTGTACATGGCCATATACAGCTTCACACAGATAGAAGCAGCCAGAATCCCGATCACCAGCCAGCTGAACTCCACCAAGGCGGGGTGCAGGATCTTATTCAGGGATTCCTTGGCCAGCTCTACACCCATCAGCAAAATCAGCATGGATACCGCCAGACCGGAGAGGTACTCCGCCCGGCCGTGGCCGAAGGGATGCCCCGGATCCGGCGCTTTGGCGGCAATGCGGAAGCCCAGCAGCGTGACCACGGAGGAGCCGGCGTCAGAGAGGTTGTTGAAGGCGTCCGCCGTGATGGCGACGGAGCCGGAGAGGGTCCCGGCAAAGAACTTGCCCAAAAACAGCAGCAGGTTCAGCCCGATCCCAACAGCGCCGCAGAGAATGCCGTAGGCCGTCCGCAGCTGAGCGGGGCTTTTCCCGTCGCTTTTACAGAAGAAACGGGCCAGAAGCGAGATCATACAGTTTTACACCTTTCTTTTTGAGAATAGAAGGAGACGGTCACTTCCCGCCGGGAATGACCAGCTTCATGTGGCAGCAGAGATCGTCCAGATCCCGGTCGGTGGCGGCGCTGAGCCGCAGGCGGGCGCCGCAGTCCCGGCATGTCAGCTCCACCGCGTCCCGGCGGATTTCCATGCTGTAATCGTGGCTGCCGCAGCCGCAGGTGATACCGTTGGGCCGGGCGGCGATGTCCTTGAGCTCCGAGAGGAATTCATACATGATCACATTGTCGGTAAAGGCCTCCGCCTCGCCGCTGTTCTCCTGCGCCTTTTCCTTAGAGATGGCAATGCTGGCCTCCCGGAGGTGATGTTCCACCGTGCCCTCATCGCCGATGAAACAGCAGAACTGCTTGCTGTCCGGGCAGCTGAGGGCGGTGGCGGCGTGGAGCATCCGCTCCGGCGGACAGACGGCCTCGTGGGTCTGGCCGCAAACGCCGCAGGGCACCAGAATGTGATAGTTTTGGCCGTCATAGTTCGTCCGCAGGACGCTGCCGCCGCAGGAACATTCGATCTCGGCGTCAGACGCTTCCAACGCAAATACGGAGCGGGCACCCATTACCTGCGCACCGCATTTCGGGCAGATATAGCCCAGAGTTCTCATATCGTCAGCCATAGAGGGCCTCCTTGCATGATTGATCAGATTTGGATATCCTGCGCGTGGGGCAGGTGAGATTGTGTATAGAGGAATACTTTGTCGCCCCCCAGCAGCTTCAGGCCACCGTTGGGGATCAGCGTTCGGTTCCGGCGGCGGACCATAACGATGACCGTCTGCCGGGAAATATCCAGATCCCGGAGCGGATGGCCCACCCAGGGGTGATGTGCCTGAAGGACGATCTCCTTTAGTTGGATGCGGACGTCATCCTCATAGACGCCCGCCCCCAGCACAAGATTGTCACCGGGGAGGAGCACCACATCGCCCCGGGGAACAATGATGTCCCGTCCCCGCTGGACGGCGGCGATGATGACGCCCTCCGGCAGGCCCAGATCCCGCAGCGGGGCATTGGCCCAGCGGCCCCGGGGGGTCAGGTGGATGCGGATAAATCGGACATCTGATTCCGCACCGTATTCGCTGATCCGCTTGATGCGGGAATACTGGTCCACGAAGCCGGCAGAAATGATACCGGTGGGGATCGCCACCATGCCCACGCCCAGAAAGGTGATCAAAATGCCAAAGATCTTGCCCAGGGTGGTGATGGGGTAAATGTCTCCGTAGCCCACTGTCAGCAGGGTGGATACCGCCCACCAGATGCCGGAAAAGGCATTGGAGAACACCTGGGGCTGCGCGTCATGCTCCAGTGAGTACATACACAAACTGGAGGCAGTCATCAGCACCAGAATGATAAACACGGAGGAGAGAAGCTGCTGGGCCTTGCTGGTAAGGACCTGGGTGATGACGTTCAGGGAATCGTAATAGGCGTTGATCCGGAACAGGCGGAAGATCCGCACCACCCGGAACATCCGGAAGGCCACGGCCCCGGAGGGGAAGAAAAAGGGCATGTAGTAGGGCAGAAAGCTCAGCAGGTCCACGATGCCTGAGAAGGAAAAAATGTATCGGCAGACGGCCTTCCATTCCTTCAGATTGGGATGGTGGTACTTGGCAGTCCAGATCCGCAGGACGCAGTCCACGGCGAAAAAGGCCACGGTGGCAGCTGCGATCCGCAGCAGCAGCGGACCGCAGGCGGCCTCTGCCTCGTCGAAGGTACAGGCAATGGTGACCACCAGGTTTACCAGAATGACCAGGGTGTAGAAAATGTCATAGGCGCGGCTGATGAGGTCGTCCGCCGTACCAATATCAATAATGGTGCAGACCCGGCGGCGCAGGGACTCAAGAGACCTGAGATTCGGCATAACCGCTTCCTGATGTGTAGGTAGACGGCACGCTGCCTGGCGGTGTACCGTCGGGAAATATCCTTACATTATAGTAATATCCCTCCGGAATGTAAACAAATTTCTTCATTTTGCGGAAAAGAAACAGGAGTTCCGGAGCGTGTGAGAAAGCCCCACCCCCGGCGCGGATGAAGGCACTTGACGCAGAGTTTACAAAAAAATCACAATTCCTGCCTTGCAAACCGCTAAAAGCAGACGTATAATCAGAATGAAAATTGAGAAAAGGAGGGATGTGCAATGACGATGAACAAGTTCATGGCAGATGTGGATGACCTGATTTTTGACGGTCAGGAGCAGAGCCACAGCGAACGGTAAAAACCGGAAGGACCACGCCGAGAGGGCGTGGATTTTTTTATGCTTTTTGAGGGTGTCAAAAATTTCGACCACGCGTAATCGTTTTTCTGAAATTTTTCGTAAACGTTTGAGAAAAAATCGCGAAATCATTGCTGCTTTTACATATATTGAAAGAAAATGTGGATTAATATATATAAAAAAATTTGATAATTTGCATATTTTACGAATGTTAAATGAAAAATAAAGACGAAAATTTAAAAACTTTCAAGGAAAAAATTGGGCAAAACGTAAAACTTATTTAAAGTGATTTGCTCGTTAGGTAAATTTACTTGAAAAAAACGCGCGGTGTTGTTAGAATGATACAGCAAAGTTAGACACTCAATTTTATACAAAACGTTTAAGGAGTGGAAGGAATGGAAAACATCATTTGGGTAGTTTTGCTGTGCGCGGTTCTGGCTCTGCTGTTTGCCGCATGGAAGACCTCTGTGGTCTCCAAGGCTGACGCCGGTACGGAACGGATGAAGGAGATCGCGGGAAACATCAGTGATGGCGCCCGGGCATTTCTCTTCGCGGAGTACAAGATCCTGGTCATTTTCGTGGCGGTGCTGTTCGTGCTGATCGGCCTGTTCATCACCTGGCTCACCGCTGTTTGCTTCCTGATCGGCGCGGTCTTCTCTGTGTGCGCCGGTTATGTGGGTATGAACGTGGCTACCAAGGCCAATGTCCGTACCGCTGCCGCTGCTAAGTCCAACGGCATGAACAAGGCTCTGGGCGTCGCCTTCTCCGGCGGTTCCGTCATGGGTATGTGCGTGGTTGGCCTGGGTCTGCTGGGCTGCGCCGCCATCTACGCCTTCACCGGCAACGTGGAGATCCTCACCGGCTTCTCTCTGGGCGCTTCCTCCATCGCGCTGTTTGCCCGTGTGGGCGGCGGTATCTATACCAAGGCTGCCGACGTGGGCGCTGACCTGGTGGGTAAGGTCGAGGCCGGTATCCCCGAGGATGACCCCCGGAACCCTGCCGTGATCGCTGATAACGTGGGCGACAACGTGGGCGACGTGGCTGGCATGGGCGCTGACCTGTTTGAGTCCTATGTGGGCGCTCTGGTGTCCGCCCTGACTCTGGGCGTGGCTGTGGTCGGCACCTTCAACGGCGCCGGCGCTCTGTTCCCCCTGATCCTGGCTGCTGCCGGTATCGTGGCTTCCATCATCGGCTGCTTCTTTGTCCGGGGCGATGAGAACTCCAATCCCCATAAGGCTTTGAAGATGGGCTCCTATGTCTCCTCCGCCATCGTGGTGGTCCTGTCTCTGGTTTTGAGCAATGTGTTCTTCGGCGGTATGGCCCAGGCCATCGCCATCATCGCGGGTCTGATCGTTGGCCTGATCATCGGTATCGTTACCGAGATCTACACCTCTGGCGATTATAACTCCGTGAAGAAGATCGCCCAGCAGTCCGAGACCGGCCCCGCTACCACCATCATCAGCGGCATCGCCGTGGGCATGATGTCCACTGCCGTGCCCATCCTGCTGATCTGCGTTGGTATTTTCGTTTCCTATCAGGTTGCCGGTCTGTACGGCATCGCTCTGGCCGCTGTCGGCATGCTGTCCACCACCGGCATCACCGTGGCTGTGGACGCTTACGGCCCCATCGCTGACAACGCCGGCGGTATCGCCGAGATGAGCGGTCTGGATCACAGCGTCCGTGAGATCACCGATAAGCTGGACGCTGTGGGCAACACCACCGCTGCTATGGGTAAGGGCTTCGCCATCGGCTCCGCCGCTCTGACTGCTCTGGCTCTGTTCGTCAGCTATGCGCAGGCTGTTGGCATCGGCGACACCGGCATCAACATTCTGGATTCCCGCGTGACCATCGGTCTGCTGATTGGTGGTATGCTGCCCTTCGTGTTCTCCGCTCTGACCATGGACTCCGTGTCCAAGGCGGCTTACAGCATGATCGAGGAAGTGCGCCGTCAGTTCCGCACCATCCCCGGCATCATGGAAGGCACCGCGAAGCCCAACTACGGCGCCGCCGTGGATATGCTGACCAAGGCCGCCATCCGCGAAATGATCATGCCCTCCATGCTCCCGGTCTTCGCCCCGATCATCGTGTACTTCATCATCGACGCCTTCGGCGGCCAGAGCGCGGCGTTCGCGACCCTCGGCGCCATGCTGATGGGCACCATCGTGACCGGCCTGTTCGTCGCCATCTCCATGACCTCCGGCGGCGGCGCGTGGGACAACGCGAAGAAGTACATTGAAGACGGCCACCACGGCGGCAAGGGTTCCGATGCGCACAAGGCCGCCGTTACCGGCGACACCGTGGGCGACCCCTACAAGGACACCGCTGGCCCGGCTGTTAACCCGATGATCAAGATCATCAACATTGTGGCTCTGCTGCTGCTTCAGGCCCTTGCCTAAGCCTTAGAGTCTCAGGTCCATTATCGCGAAGCGCCCCGGTGGGATTGACCGCCGGGGCGCTTTGTGTTTTTCATACAGGATAGCCATTCAGGAAGGGTCGTCATGCTGCATATCGGGTGTCACTTGTCCAGTTCCAAAGGGTACCGCCACATGGGGGAGGACGCGCTCTCCATCAAGGCGGATACGTTCCAGTTTTTTACGCGAAACCCGAGGGGCAGCAAGGCCAAGAAGGCGGACCCCAAGGACGCGGAAGCCCTGCGCGGCCTGATGGAGGAGCACGCCTTCGCGCCCGTTCTGGGACACGCGCCCTATACGCTGAACGCGTGTGCCCTTGATGAGGGGCTGCGGGCGTTCGCGCGGGACGCCATGCGCGAGGACGTGATGACGCTGGACACGTATCTGCCGCATATGCTGTATAATTTTCATCCCGGCAGCCATGTGGGGCAGGGGATCGACGCGGGCATGGCGCTCATCGTCGAACTGCTGGACGCGATCCTGCGTCCGGAGCAGACCACCCGCGTCCTGCTGGAAACCATGTCCGGCAAGGGGACCGAGGTCGGAAGCCGTTTCGAGGAGCTGGGGCATATCCTCCGCTCGGTATCGCTGGGTGACAAGATGGGCGTGTGCCTCGACACCTGCCACGTCTATTCGGCTGGATATGATATCGTCAACGATCTTGACGGGGTGCTGGAGCAGTTCGACCGGCATGTCGGGCTGGGCAAGCTGTACGCCATCCACCTGAACGACAGCCTGATGCCCTTCGCCAGCCGCAAGGATCGCCACGCCCGCATCGGCGAAGGGACCATCGGGCTGGAGGCGATTGCGCGGATCATCAACCATCCCGCCTTGAGGCACTTGCCGTTCTATCTGGAAACGCCCAATGAGCTTCCCGGCTATGCCCATGAAATCAGCGTATTGCGGGCCGCATGGATTGAATGACGACGGATGCGGCGGCCCCCAGCCTTCTCCATCCATTGCGGGAGGCCGGCACGCCGCCTTGCCCCGGTCGGGTTCGTCCCGCAAAAAGAGGTCAGCCCCCTTGACTTCGCGCTTTCGTGAAGCACTCTATACTTCGTTCACCGTGCGCTTTCGCACCGTCCATTCATCAGGGAGAATCATATGAAATTCACGTATTCCATTCCCACCAAGATCCTGTTCGGCCCCGGCAGCTTCAACGATCTCGCCACGACGCCCCTGCCGGGCAAGAAAGCGCTCGTCGTCATCACCGCCGGAAAATCCATGCGCGCGAACGGCTATCTCGATCGCCTCATCGACATGCTGGACAAGCAGGGCATCGGGCACGCGCTGTTCGACAAGATCCTGCCCAACCCGGTGCTCCGCCATGTCCATGAAGGCGCGGCGCTGGCCCGCGAGCAGGGCTGCGACTTCGTGATCGGCCTTGGCGGCGGCAGCTCCATCGACTCCGCGAAAAGCATTGCGGTCATGGCCAAAAACCCCGGCGACTACTGGGATTACATCTCCGGCGGCTCCGGCAAGGGGCAGCCGCTGGTGAACGGCGCCCTGCCCATCGTGGCGATTGCGACCACGGCGGGCACGGGCACGGAAGCCGACCCGTGGACCGTCATCACCAAAGAGGACACCAACGAGAAGATCGGCTTCGGCTGCGCGGAAACCTTCCCCGTGCTCTCCGTGGTTGACCCGGAAATGATGCTGACCATCCCGGCGCACCTGACCGCCTATCAGGGCTTTGACGCGTTGTTCCACGCCACGGAAGGGTATATCGCGAACGTCGCCACGCCGCTCAGCGACGCCTATGCGCTGAAAAGCATTGAACTTCTCGCCAAATATCTGCCCGCCGCCGTGAAGGACGGATCGGATCTGGAAGCCCGCACGCAGGTGGCGCTGGCAAGCACGCTTTCCGGCATGGTCGAGTCGACCTCCTGCTGCACGTCCGAACACGGCATGGAGCACGCCCTGAGCGCCTTCTATCCGAAACTGCCGCACGGCGCGGGGCTGATCATGCTTTCCGAGGCGTACTATTCGTTCTTCGCCGACAAGTCCCCCGAACGGTTCACGGCTATGGCCAAGGCCATGGGCGTGGTGACGGGGCACCTGCCGGAGGCCGAGCGCCCGATGGCGTTCGTCAAGGCGCTTGTGGAATTGCAGAAGGCGTGCGGCGTCGACGGGCTCAAAATGTCCGACTACGGCATTACGAAGGAAGACATGGCCAAGTGCGCGGCCAACGCGCGGCATACGATGGGCGGGCTGTTCGAGCTTGATCCCTACGCGCTGTCGCTCGACGAAACCACGCAGATCATGATGAACGCCTACAAATAAGCGGGCGGGACACACAAAAAAAGCGCGGGCCATGCCGCGCTTTTTTTGTGCCCATGCCGGACGTTGCGCCCCTGAACCCTATGGCGG
>UQUC01000002.1 GCA_900544105.1 uncultured Oscillibacter sp.
GGATGGATTCCTTCCTTCATTGCTCTCGTTCACCTCTTTCTGGTACAAAACTACCTCTATGGAGCTTTCACCCCACAAAAGCTAAATAAGCATATCACATCGGAACACAGATTGCAAGCATTTTTTCCGGTTTTTGCGAAAAAGCTGAAATTACGAGATCTCCACGGTTTTTCCGGCTTGCAGAAAGTACAGTGCTTTCCGCGTCACCGCCCTTTCCAATACCCGTTCCAGTGCCAGAGAGTACGCCGCCAGCTGGCCCCGGTACAGCTCCGCGTGCTGCGCTACATCTTCCTCCGTCTGCACGAAATCGGTCTTAAAGTCCACCACCGTGACGCCCTCGGGCGTTTCAAACCAGCAGTCCACCACGCCTTGCAGCAGGATGCTGTCCTCCTCCGCGGCTGCCGGGTCATAATCCCGGGCCGGCATCAGCACTGTAAATCGGTACTCTCGTGCTACCGTTTTTGCCTGCCGCATTTCCTCAGCCAGCGGGGATTCCAAAAAGCGCCGCAGGGCGAAAATGTCCACAGCCGCCGCCTGCTCCGCCGTCAGCTTGGCCTCCAGCCGCAGCTTTTCCACCTGTCCGGGCACATCCGAATTTTGCAGATCCAGATATTGCAAGACAAGATGGGTGGCGGTGCCCCGCTCCGCCGGTGTCAGTCCCTTTTTCTCCCGGCGGAATTTCGGCTGGACAAGAGGCCGGATGTACGGCGTGTGGTAAGCGTCCTCTGCGATCTCCTGATCCAAGGCCCGCCCCTTCAGCTGCGTGGCGGTGAGCTTGGCGGGGAGGGTTGTTTCTCGTTGATAGGGATACCGGAAGGTCAACAGCGCCGGGTCAAAGGGCGTTTCTCCAGCATTCTCCTCCGTGTCGGATACAGGCGTCCGGGGCGGCTCCCCGTAGTCATTGCCGTCGTGGACGAACACCTGCCACGGGGCGGTATCTCCGGTATACAGACCGCCTGCCATCACCCCGGCCATGTCTCGCAGGGGCGCAGCCTCCGGGCGGCATAGCAGCGGCAGTAAGATCCAGTCGCCGAAGCACTTTCCCTCCGCCACCACCTCCGGCATGACGGGACAGGCCGCGGCAGCGGTCAGTTTTTGAAGCCGCTTTTCCGCGCCGTACAGCGCGTCCACCAAGATCAACTTTTCCTTTGGCCGGGTCATGGCCACATACAGAATCCGCTGTTCCTCCGCAAGATTTTCGCGGCGGAGCTTCTCCTCCAGTGCCAGCCGGGCCATGGTGGGATAACGGATCTTCCGCTTCAGATCGATACATTGGGGGCCAAGGCCCAGCGTCGGGTGCACCAGCACCGGTGTATCGAAATCCTGCCGGGAAAAGGCGTGTTCCAAGTCGCAGAGGAACACGATGGGAAATTCCAGGCCCTTGGATTTGTGAATACTCATCATCTGAACGCCGCCACTCCCCCCGGCGGTTTTCACGGCAGGGGCCTGCCCAGCATCAATGAGCCGCCGGAGTTGGGTGATGAAGGCGAACAGCCCCCGGTAGCCGCTGCTCTCAAAGCGCTCGGCATGGCGGGTCAGGGCTACCAGATTTTCCTGCCGGACGCCGCCCTCATCCATAGCGCCGAAGATGCCCGGCAAATGCAGTGTATTGTAGATGTGCCACAGCAGGCGGCACACGCTCATGTCCGCCGCCGCGTCCCGCAGTCCGGTCAGCGTTGTCAGGAACGCTTGTACGTCCTCGCCGCCGTCCGCCAGCAGAGCGTCATAGAAGTCTCCCTCCCGGTCACGGCTGCGGATCTCCGCCAAACGGTCCGGCGTAAAGCCAAATACCGGGGAGCGGAGCACGGCGATCAGCGGCACATCCTGCCGGGGATTGTCGATGATCGCCAACAGAGCCAGCGTAACAGAGATCTCCGGTGTCTGGTAGAAATCGCCGCTTTCCTCAAAAGAACAGGGCACCTCCCGCTCCGCCAGTGCCTGAGCGAAGGCGGCGGACCGGCTCCCCGGAGAGCGCATCAGGATCACGATGTCCTCCGGGCGGCAGGGCCGCAGCGTGCCGTTCTCCCCGGTGACGGGATAGCCCTCATCCAAAAGCTGACGGATACGCTGCGCCGTGAACCGGGCCTCCGCCAGCAGCCGTTTCACCGGGCGCTCATTTGCCGCCAACTTCTGATGGGCGGAGATGAGGTGGAATTCCGTCTCGCAGTCCTTCCGGGGCGGGTAGTACTCCGTGCCGAAGTGGAGGGACTCGTCCTCGCCGTATTCCATCTCTCCCATCTCCGCCGACAGGATGTTGGAGAAGACGAAATTGGCTGCGTCCAGGATCTCCTTCCGAGAGCGGAAGTTTTTGGACAGCAGAATTTTGCGATCCTCCCCTTCCACTGCGTTTTCAGCTGGCGTAAAGCGGCGATACTTGTCTAAAAAAATCGTAGGATCCGCTAATCGGAACCGGTAAATACTCTGCTTTACGTCTCCTACGGTAAAGAGATTTTTGCCCTCACGGGACACCGCACGGAAAATAGCATTCTGCACCTCGTTGGTATCCTGATATTCGTCTACCAAGATCTCCTGGTAGCGGCCCGCCACCTGACGGCCCAGTTCCGTAGGCGCGCCGTCCCGCTCCACCAGCAGGCGAAGGGCCAGATGCTCCTGATCGGAGAAGTCGGCGCAGTTCATCCGCAGCTTTTCCGTCCGATAAGCGTTGGAAAAGTCTGCCGTCAGCTTCAAAAGGGCTGTCATGGCAGGGGCCATGGTCTGAAGGTCCTCTAAGGCTTCCGTATCGCTGACCGCCAGCATGGGAGCCAGCTTTTTGGCGGCAGCCTTGGCGTTCTCCCACAGCCCCTTCAATCTCACGACCTCCGGGTCCTCGGTCATTCCCTTCGGCGTGGTGAGCCGGGAAAATTCCAGTCCATCCAGAGAAACGCGGGCGGCCTCCCAGTTCTGTGCTGCCGCCAAGGGTGCGAAGCTGCGGCTGGCCCGCAGGAATTTTTCGCCATATCCCTTATAGAGATCCCCACCCACGGTGGACTGTCCCGCTTGTCGCAGCGCCTCCATGTGGTGAAATCCCTTTCGACGGATGACCGCCAGCAGCTCGGCGGCGTAGGGCGTTTCGTTAAAGTCTCCGCCGCGTTTTTCCCAGACGCTTACGTTCTCCGTGAGCCACCGGTCCGGATCAGCGTGGCTTTGCAGCTTTTCGTAGGTTTCCAGCACCAGATCCTCCAGGGCGCTGTCGTCCCGGCCCGCGCCCAGCGTATCCGCCAGCAGTGCGCCGCCCTCGTCCAATTCCTCGTAAAACCGCTCCAGCACCCGGGTTAGCACCCGCTGACGCAGGAGCTTCGCGTCATTCTCGTCCAGCACCCGAAAATCCGGCGTCAGGGTATAGCGCTCTCCCTCCTGTGCCAGAAGATGGGTGTTCTCCCGCAGCAGTGCCGTGCAGAAGGCGTCCACAGTCTTGATGTCCGCCTGATACACCCGCAAAAGCTGGCTGCGGAGATGTCGGTCCTCTGGAGCCTCCGCCATCCGTTTGGACAATTCGGCGGCGATCTTGCTCCGCAGCTCGGCGGCGGCGGCCTTCGTGTAGGTGATGATGAGGAAATCGTCGATATGACAGTGGTCCTCCGTCACATACCGGAACAGCCGCTCCACCAACACCTTCGTCTTGCCGGACCCGGCGGCGGCGGATACCAGCAGACTGCCGCCCCGATTTTCCACAGCCGCTTGCTGCTGCTCCGTCAACTTCAGCTTTGCCATGGGTCACCGCCTCCTTCCTCAAGCTCTTTCCAGAATTCCTCCGGCTTCACCGGCAGGATATATCGCAGACGGTCCCGGTCCCGTCCATCCCGGAACTGACAGGCGGAGACCCAGTCGCAGAAGCGGCACTGGCTGTCCTCCTCGCTGTGGCAGCAGGGATCCGCGTCGATGTTGCCGCTGCGCAGCTCGTCGGAGATCTGGCCCAGCAATTTGTCCACATACGTGCCCAGCTTCCCCAGCCGGGCGGCGGAGGCAAGGCTCCCGGAGAGGTTCCCGTCCTTGCTGATCCGCAGCGGCAGATAATGAGGCTCCGTCAGAGCCTCGTGCTCCATGGCCTGCAACACCGCCGGATCCTCCAAGAGAAGTCCTGAGCGCTTCAGCGTCTTTTCCCGCTCCTTTTGCAGAGCTTCCTGAGAGATCCCCCGCTCCGCCGGCAAAATCTCGTCCCTGGCGGGGAGATACAGCACGCCCGCCGGTTCGATCTCTTTTCCAAAATATTCCGCTCCCTCCTTTTGCAGGGCAAAGAGGTACAGCAGCATCTGAATATCCAGTCCCATGCGGACGTTGGCCAAATCGAATTTCTTCTTGCTGGATTTGTAGTCCACCACCCGGAGGTACAGCTTATCGTCCTTGATCCAGCCGTCCACCCGGTCCACCTTGCCGCCTACCCGCAGTTCCCCGTCCGGGCGGGAAATGGTGACGGCGGGCAGCGTTCCGTCCTTCCCGCCGAATCCCAGCTCGAAGGCCATAGGGACGAAATCCGAGTGGCGCAGTTCCTCCGCCACCTGGTCGATGATAGCGTAGGCGTTGGTCCGCAGACGGTTGAACAGATACCGGAACCGGGGGGTACGGTTCTGAAAATTGTGCAGCTCCTGTTCCGCGTATTGGTCGATGTATTGTCGGGTCAGGCGATGAAGTTTTTTGTTATCCACCGCGGCAAAGCCGCCCTGCCCCAGTACGTCCCGGGTGACGTTTTCCAGCAGATAGTGGAGAAACGTGCCGATCTGGGGCGCGTCGAAGGAGGCCGGTTCCCGGGGCTTGGCCCGCAGGCCATACTCCATGAAATAGGCAAAGTGGCAGGAGCGCATCCGTTCCAGTCGGGAGGCAGTCATGGAGACCCGCTCTCCGTAAATAGCCCGGACCGCGGCGGGAGACAGACTGCCCCGCCGGGCCGCGGCAGCCCGCTCCATGGCGCTTAAATGCCGGGCACAGTCCGGCTCCTGCTGAAAATACCGCCACAGGGGGCCGTCGGGGTCCTGTCCCGCCATTTCCAGCGCAGGTTCAACGGCTGACAGGCGATATGCCTTGTCAGCTCGCTCGCGTTCCACACGCAGTTTCGGGAACAATTTCCGCAGCCGCTCCACCACAAAGGCGGGACGCAGCTCGCTACCGGAAACATCCGTAACCGGATAACTCACCGTCAGGCCCGCCGTGGGCTGGGCAAGCGCGGCGTAGAGGTTTTGCAGTTCAATGCCCATCCGCTCCATGCCGGTAGGGGCCAGTTCGATCCCCCGAAGAGCCAGCGCCTGACGGTCATCCTCATTCAGCAGGCCGCCGCTCTGACCGGGGTCCGGCAGCACATGGTCGTTGGCTCCCAGCAAAAAGAGGTAGCTTGTGGTGTGCCGGTCGTTCCGGGTGATCTCGCTGACGGACACCTGATCCAGCGCCACGGGGATGGTGCCCACGCTGTACTGGGTCAGCACCAGTCGGAACAGCCGCTCAAACTCGCTCTGTTCCAGGCGTTCCTCCCCTAAAATCTCCACAAACTGATCCAGCACACCGCAGAGGATCTCCCATAGCTGGGCAGTCTCCTCCGCCTCCTGCATCCGGCCTGTCTCCGCCTGCGCGTGCATCCGCTCCGTCAGGGCCGTTTCCAGCTTCAGTTCTTCCATGAAGCCATACAGGGTCTCCACATAATCCCGGGCCGTCTCCCCGGCCTTCAGGCCCGCCGCCAGACGCTCCAGCGGCTCCCGCACCCGGCGGCGTAGTTCGTTCACTCGCGTCAAAACGGTCTGCCGCCGCTGGTCCCACGGTGCGCCGTAGCCGTCCGGGTTTTCCGTCCAGTCCTCGTCACGAAGCCACGTCTGGCCGTGGATATCCCATTTCAGAACATAGTTTTCCAGCAGATCACATTCTTCCGCCGTCAGGCCCGCCAAACCGGTTTTCAGCCAGCGGAACATGTCCTCGTACTCGTAGCCGTTGGAGATGGAGGCCAGCACACCGGTCAGCAGGCTCAGCACCGGCTTTTCCAGAATGTCGCTGCGGCGGCTGAGATACACCGGGATCCCGTACCGCTCAAACACTGTTTCGATGGTCCCGGCGTACTCCGTCATATTCCGGGCCGCCACGGTGATGTCCCGGCAGCGGCACTTCCCCGCTGCCAGCAGGCAGCGGATGTCGGCGGCGGTCTGCTCCACCTCGGAATAGACGGTGGCGGCCTCTCGGAGCCGGATGGCGGCGCTGTCACCCTCGTAGGGAAGATTCTCCCCGAAGAAGCAGCGTTCCAAATGGCCAAGAGCCGACGAGTCCTCGCTTGTTAAGGACAATAGCTTTACGGTTTTTCCCTCAGAAGCGGCCAACCGCTCCAGCATGGACATGGTTTTCAGCGTGGGTTCAAAGATCTCCTCCCGGCTGTTGACTTCTCCAAGCAACGTGATTGTAACAGACCGGGCCTGCCGCAGAAAAATCGCCAGTGCCCGCCGCTCCTGGGCGTTGAAATAGGTAAAACCATCGATGAAAATGTCCTTGTCCCGCACATAGCCGGACTCCTCCAAATGGTCACAGAGCTTGGTCATCCGATCCCGGGCATCCAGACCGGGACGACGGAGCCGCGCCTCATAGGCAGCGTAGAGCAAGCTCAGATCCGTCAGCTTGTCATGGGTGGCACCGTCCATGTCCTGCGCCTGCTGGTACAGGGCCTCCGGGGTCACCTCGTAGCTTCGCAGCTCGTCGAACAGCGCCAGCATCTGTTCCAGAAAGCCTACCTTTTGCGAGGGCTTCCGGTACACGGTCATCTGAGGGGCCGTTTCTAACAGCGCCCGCTGGAGAGTCAGCAATTTGCCGCCGTTATCCAGCGTCACATCTGCAATGCCGCCGGTGATGCTCAGCACCCGCTCGCCCAGCCGCCGAAAGCTTAGCACCTCAGCATGCCGGCTGGCGGTATCGCCGCAGGCGCGGCATACGTCCACCTCCGCCTGATGGGAGGCATGCTCCGGCACCAGCAGGATCTGCTGGCTGCTCTCCCCCAGTTCTGCCATCCGCCGCAGCATGGTATCCGATTTTCCCGTTTTGGCACGGCCGATCAAGATCGTCAGCATAGTGACCTCCCGCAGTTTGTTTTTTCTCCATTCTATCACAATGCTGTCGCCAAAAACAGACCCGATTGCCTTTTTTTCAGCGCCATGTTACAATGGCTTCGCTATGAATTCTGACATACAGGAGTGATTGTCATGCCCCATATCCCGCAGGGCACCACGGATACCGTGACCCTCGAGCTGTTTGATCCGGCGCTGGACGCCGCGCTGCGCCCCTCCCCGGATTATGATGTGAGCCGCTGGCTCTATGTGCCCAATACCTATTCTGAATACCGTTACATTCTGGGCACCCGGGGCCAAAGGCCTCTGATCTGCGTGGGGATCAACCCCTCCACCGCCGCGCCGGACGCACTGGATCCCACCTTGCAATCCGCCCAGCGCATCGCCCTGAACAACGGTTACGACAGCTTTCTCATGTTCAATGTCTACGCTCAACGGGCCACCTGGCCGGACGATATGGAGCGGGTGTGCAACGGCGCTCTCCATGATGAGAACCGGAAAGCCTTCCGCTATCTCCTCTCCCTTTCGGAGACCCCTGCTATCTGGGCCGCCTGGGGGAACATCATCGAAAAGCGCGATTATCTCATGGACTGTATGCGGGATTTCGCCGCTGACGGTCAAGCTGCAAATGCTCAATGGTTCACCGCCGGGCCGCTTCTGAAATCCGGTCATCCCCACCACCCCTTATATCTGAAATCCACTACTGCATTGCAGCCCTTTGATATTGACGCTTATCTGCACCGCTGATCCAGCCGCCCGTCTGGATTTCCGGACGGACGTTTTTTCTTAGGCCTTCCCTTGTCGAAAAAACACAAAAGTCCTCCGCTGAACAACGCCGAATTTTGGTGAAGCGGCGGTGGATTGGTTATTGAACATTCAATTTCTGCGTGTATAATGAATTATTATTCATGTGCGTTCATGGAGGTTATTTATGAAAACCTACGAATTTAAATACGGGCACGGATCTGTGTCCCTTTCTCTGAACGAAGCGGATATTCTGGCGGAGCTGCATGGAACGGAGACGCCGCCCATCAGCGACATTCGCTCCGCCCTGTTCGCCTCGCTGGAGCAGCCCATCGACAGCGCACCCCTGCGCCGGCGGGTCCGCCCCGGAGACCGGGTAGCTCTGGTGGTCAGCGACATGACCCGATTCTGGATGCGGCAGGATCTGGTGATCCCCCATCTCGTTGACTATCTCATTGACGAATGTGGCGTACAGCCGGAGCATCTGACCATCGTGGTAGCCAACGGCACTCACATCGGCGGCGATGAGCAGGAGCTGCGGACACTGGTCACCGATGGCGTCTATGACCGGGTCCGTGTGAAGAATCACGACTGCGAGGCCAAGGATCTTGCCTATCTGGGTACTACGCCCCATGAAACACCTGTGTGGATCGACCGCACCGCCGCAGAAGCGGATCTGGTGGTCTGTTTAGGTGCCGCCACCCATCATGTGATGGCCGGCTTCGGCGGTGGACGGAAGAGCATCCTCCCCGGCATCAGCGGCTTGGAGACCATCCGCCACAACCACGCCTATTCTCTGGACAGCACCAAGCTCCGCACCAATCCCGCCATCGGAAACGGTGTGTTGGCGGGAAACCCGCTGCACGAGGATATGTGCGAGGCGGCGTCACTGGTGAACAACCTCTTCATGGTGAATCTGGTGATGAACGCCGACATGAAGCTCTCGTATATCTTCTCCGGCCACTACCTGACCTCCTGGGAGCGGGCCTGTACCGCCGTGGACAACATTTACCGGGTGGATATTCCCTGCCGGGCAGACGCTGTGGTCACCAGCTGCGGCGGCTTTCCCAAGGACATCTCCCTCTATCAGGGCACCAAGACCATTGACAATGTGGAATCCGCGTTGAAGCCCGGCGGTACGCTGGTTCTGATGATCGAAGCGCCGGAGGGCGGCGGCCCCGCCGAGTACTTCGACTGGAGCAAGAATTTACAGGACGGCTCCATTGAACAGCGTCTGCGGGAGGCCTTCACTGTGGCGGGCTATATCTTCTTCCTGAACTGTGAGCAGGCCCAGCGGTACCGCATTTTCATGTATTCCTCCATTGATCCCCAGACCGTTGCACCCATGGGGATCCACGCCTTTTCCGACATGGACGCCTTACTGAAAGCCGCGGAACTGGACGGAAAATCCACCTATGTCATTCCCAACGGGTCCACCGTGATCCCCCGGGTGAAAGGAGAAACACTATGAGACCTGCAAAATCATATATCGCCAAGCGATTTCAGAATTCCGATGCCGGGCTGAGTCTGGACACCGATGCGCTGGCCCGGTATTCGGACATCATTGATCTCAGCATCGGCGACACGGACTTTATCACCGATGACGCCATCATCGACACTGCCTTCCGGGAAGCAAAAGCCGGATACACCCACTATGGAGATCCGAAAGGCGACCCGGAGCTGATCCGCTCCGTCTGTGACGCCTGGCAGACGGATTTCAAGCAGCCTCTCTCCCCGGATCACGTTCTGGTCACCGCTTCCAGCAGCATGGGAATGGCGCTGGTGATGCTGTCCGTCCTGGACCCCGGTGACGAGGTCATCGTCTTTTCCCCCTACTTCTCCCTCTACCGCACCCAGGCTGAACTGGCCGGAGGAGTGTGCGTAGAGGTCCCCACCTATGCTAATGAGGCGTGGGCCATTGACGAAGCCCGTCTCCGGGCGGCCATCACCCCCCGTACCAAGCTCATTGTGTTCAACAATCCCTGCAACCCCACCGGCATGGGCTATGACCGCTCCACGCTGGAGCTGCTGGGCCGGGTGGCGGAGGAGCATGACCTGCTGATCGCGGCGGATGAGATCTATACCACCTACCTCTATGAGGGGGACTTCATCCCTATCCGCACGATCCCTGGGCTTGCCCACCGAGTCATCACCCTGAACAGCTTTTCCAAGAATTTTCTCATGACCGGCTGGCGGGTGGGCGTAGCCATCGCGGAGCCGGAGATACTGGAGGTCATGAGCAACATCAACAATTCCCTGATCTATACGGCCCCCTCCATCTCCCAGCGGGCCGCCATACAAGCGCTGGCGATCCGGCAGGCCATCCGCGAAAAATACGTTCTGGCCTACCGGGACCGCATTTTCTATGCGGCGGACCGGATGGAGAAGATCCCCTACCTCAGTCTGGTGCGGCCCAAGGGTACCTTCTACCTTTTCCCCGGCATCGAGAAAACCGGCCTCAGCGCTGAGGACTTCTGTCAGGCGCTGCTGGAACGGGCACACGTTCTGGTCACACCCGGTACACTGTTCGGCAGCACCGGCGCCGGACATTTCCGCATTGCGTGTACGGTGGGGCTGGACCGCCTGAAGGAAGCCTTTGACCGGATGGAGGGCTTGTCATTCTAACGGCATTTTATTCGTATATTGTGAATATTTATAATTATTCATTCAGTGAGTTTTCAATTATATACAGTTTGCCTATTGATTTTAGCTGAATATTGCGTATAATCATACGTATAAACAGAGTTGATTCAATAATCACTCAGACTTTGGGAGGATCATATGAAAAAGAATACATGGAAAAAGCTCATGTCTCTGGCGCTGGGCGCCATGATGATGTTGTCCCTGCTGACCGGCTGCGGCAGCAAAACCGATGATTCCGCTCCGGCGGACAGTACCCCGGCTGAGGAAACCCCGGCGGAACCGGCCGTAGCGGCAAGTCTGCTGGAAAAGGTCAAGACCAGCGGCAAGTTGGTAGTTGGTACGGAAGCCCAGTACGCTCCCTACGAGTTCAAGGATCTGGATGCTAACTTCGCCGGTTGCGATATGTGGCTGGCCCAGCAGATCGCCGATCACCTGGGCGTGGAGCTGGAAGTGGTGGATATGTCCTTTGACGGCATCATCCCCGCTGTAAAGTCCGGTCAGGTGGATCTGGGCATTGCAGCCTTCACTAAGACCCCTGAGAGAGCCGAGGAGATCGATTTCAGCGACCTGTATGAGAAAAGCGCTCAGCTTCTCATCGTGAAGACCGGTAACGCAGACCTGTATTCCACCAAGGAATCTCTGGCGGGCCAGAAGGTCGGCGCGCAGAAGGGCACCATCCAGTCTCAGCTGATCCAGACCGCTCTGCCTGACAGCGAGCTGTTCGAGTTGGAAAAGTATCCTGCTCTGGCGCTGGAAGTTCAGAACGGCAACATCGCCGGTCTGGTGGTTGATCAGGCTGTGGGCGAATCTCTGATCGCCACCAGCAACGGCGGTCTGGAAGTCTCCAACTTCGCCTTCACCTCTGAGGAAGCCTCCTTCGGCAAGGCCGTTGTGGCCGCCAAGGGCAGCGAGGATCTGCTGGCAGAAGTCAACACCGTCATCAATCAGGTGGTCAACGACGGCAGCTACCTGAAAGCTTATGACGAGGCTGTGGAGCTGGCTGCCAGCATGGGTCTGTAAATAAATACCGATTCTGATTGAAACCAAGCACGGACGCGCGGGGAACCAACTCTGGTTCCTCGCGTGCCCGCCTGATATTTGCCGGATACCGGCACACAAACAAGGAGGAATTCTCCCATGGCCTTTTTGGAAACCATGGCAAAGCTGATAGAACGCTACAACAGCTTTTTCACCGAAGGCATCGTCAACACGCTCATCATCGCCGCCTTCTCCGTTCTGTTTGGCGCGATACTGGGCACCCTGATGGCCTCTCTGCGGATGTGCCGCATCCCTCCCCTGCGGTGGATCGCGGTGGCGTACATCGAGTTTGTCCGCGGAACGCCGCTGATGGTGCAGCTCATGTTTATCTTCTATGGTCTGCCCATGATCGGCATTACCATTCCCAACATTTCCTGGATCCCCAACTTCTCCCGGTTTGCCGCCGGTATCGTGGCTATGAGCATGAATAGCTGTGCCTATGTAGCGGAGATCATCCGTTCCGGTATTCAGGCTGTGGACGGCGGGCAGATGGAGGCTGCCCGGAGCGTTGGCTTCAGCAGCGGTGAGGCCATGCGGCTGGTGGTCCTCCCTCAAGCTATCCGCAATATTCTCCCGGCGCTGGGCAACGAATTCGTCACCGTCATCAAGGAATCCTCCATCGTCTCCGTGATCGGCATTGCCGACCTGATGTTCCGTACCAACGATGTGATCGCCGTGACCTACAAGAATCTGGAATGTCTGGCTGTGGCGGCGCTGTGCTACTTCGTGCTGACCTTCGTCAGCGGCCGGGCGGTGTCTCTGGCGGAAAGGAAGCTGTCCCATGGAAAATAAGCGTGAAATTCTGAAGGTTGTGGACCTGCAAAAAAAATTCCACAAGCTGGAGGTCCTCAAGGGGATCAGTACCACCTTCCACGAAAATGAGGTGGTCTCCATCATCGGTCCCAGCGGCGGCGGCAAGTCCACCTTCCTCCGCTGCCTGAATCTGCTGGAGCAACCCACCTCCGGCCAGATCCTCTTTGACGGCACGGACATCTGCACCATCAAGGGCAAGGCCATCGACCACTGCCGTCAGCGGATGGGCATGGTGTTCCAGCAGTTCAACCTGTTCAACAACATGGATGTGATGCACAACCTCACCGCTGCCCCGGTGCGCATCAAGGGGATGTCCCAGTCCGACGCGCAAGAGAAAGCCTTAGAGCTTTTGGCAAAGGTGGGTCTGGCCGACCGAGCCGACGCCTATCCCAGCCAGCTTTCCGGCGGACAGAAGCAGCGGATCGCCATTGTGCGTTCCCTGATGATGGACCCGGAGGTCATGCTGTTCGACGAGCCTACCAGCGCCCTGGACCCGGAGATGATCGGTGAGGTGCTGGACGTGATGAAGGATCTGGCGGAGAGCGGCATGACCATGATCGTGGTGACCCACGAGATGCGCTTCGCCCGGGAGGTCAGCAGCCGCACCATTTTCTTGGACGGCGGCGTCATCGGCGAGGATAAGCCCTCCCCCGAGCTGTTTTCCCACCCGGAAAGCCCCCGGCTCGTTACCTTCCTGAATAAAGTCCTGTAAGACCTGTAACAGCCCGTGCGGAATTGATCCGCACGGGCTGTTGTTATTTGGTCAGCTTTGCTTTTAAGGTCTGCCACAGCTCCACTGATTTGAATTTCAGGATATAGCCCTCGTCCGCCTCCGTGATGAGGGCCACCTCCTGATCCGTCAGCCCCGCGTCCAGCGCGACGGTGGGAACATCACTGGCTGCCGCCGTGCACAGGGGCGGAAACACCACGCACCACCAGTTCTGCCCCGCCGCCTCTCCGATCAGGACCCGCAGCGCCAGATATTCCCCAGCGGGCAGGGCAAAGCCGTCATATTCCTTTGTGGGAAAGGACGTTTCCCCCAGCTCCGCCCGGACGCTGTAATCATAGCCGTTGGCCGTGATGACGGCACGGGCTGTTTCTTCCAGCTCCGGAAGGATAGCTGTCAAGCGGCGGCAGGCCTCTGTCTGACTGTCCGCTCCCCGGAGGGTCTCCGTGGCCTGTTCCAGCACAGCGTCCCGCACCTTCAGCTTCAGCGCCTGATCCTCCTCGGAATCGGAATTGGCCAGTACGTGAAGCCGCACCACCTTTTCCGCTAACTGGCTCTGCGTGTGAAGTGCTACCGCCCCGGAGGTCAGTGCCAGCGCCGCTACGATCATCAATGTAAGCTCGATGGGATGTAACCGCTGTTTCATAAAAAATTTCCGTCCTTTCCGGATACAATTCTGATGTATCTGGATTCTGGACGGAAATTTTGTGTTTTATACCAATTTACCCACAGGTTTTGCCAAATATGTCTGCGGATAGCGCTGCTTCAAGGCGGTCTCCGCTGCCTTCGCCGCCGTTTCCTCCCGGAAAATGCCGAACACCGTCGGCCCGGAGCCGCTCATGGCGGCGTTCAGCGCCCCCAGCTCCAAAAGCCGGTTTTTGATGTGGAACACCTCATGGTATTCCTCTGGCAGAAATTCCTCGAACACGTTGCATAGCCGTGCCGTCACGCCGTCCAGATCCCCCGCAGACAGTGCGCGGATCATGCCGTCGATATCCGGGCGATTTTTCGGCACCACGGCATCCGCCAATGCGAACAGCGCAGGCGTGGGGATGCCGAATTCCGGCTTGCACAGTACGATCCAACAATCCGGCAGGGCAGGCAGCGCCGTCAGCCGTTCCCCACGACCCTCCGCCAGAGCCGTACCGCCGGAGACGCAGAAGGGCATATCACTGCCCACCGTCAGTCCGATGGCCCGCAGCTGCTCCACGGGTATTTCAGGTGCGTACCGCCGGCGCAGGCACCGCAGCAGCGCCGCCACATCCGCGCTGCCGCCCCCCAAGCCTGCGTAGGCCGGGGTGGTTTTTTCCAGATGCACGGTCAGGGGCGGCACGGGCCGTTCAATGGCGGCGAAAAAGGCTTCCGCCGCCTGCTGCTCCAAGGAGGACTTCCCCGCCGGGACCGTGAAGCCGTCCGCCAGCAGCGTAAAGCCGACGCCGGTCTCCTCCACTATCACTGTATCGCAAAGGGAAACGGACTGCATCACCATCCGCAGCTCGTGGAAGCCGTCCGTCCGGCGACCTAAAATGTCCAGCGCCAGATTGATCTTCACCGGAGCCTGTTCTTGTATCTTCATCGAATCCTCCTGGCTTCCAGATAGTAGCGCTTATCCCGTGCCTCTCCCATGGAGAAGGTCTTGCGGGGCAGCACGCCGTCGGCCATCACGGTGGGGAACAGCTGCTCCTTCCCCATGAGCGGCAGCAGGAATCCCAGATTCCCCGGCTGACTGCCCAGCTTTCGAGCCACGTCATCCCCGTGGATGTAATCCACCTGCACCTCCGGATGGTCCCTGCAGTATGCGTCCAGGAAGGTTTGCAGCGTCCCCACCGCCAACTGCGCTTTGGGGTGCGGAACCGTCCACAGGCCGTCCAATCCCTGTCCGCATACCTCTGCTGTATGCCCCGCTCCCCCGCCGGTATGCGCACCGGGATAGAACGCTTGAAAGGCCTTCCACAGATCCCGGCCGTCCACATGGAACAGTACCCGGTGGATGGGTTCAAAGGTCAACGCGTCATCGTGAAGATTCACCACCTCCACCAAGGCGTACCGGGCGGGCAAAGACGCCCACTGCTCCGGTGGCGTCACCTTTTTCAGATTTTCATAGCAGGCTTTGGCGGTGGCCAGAGAATGATTGCCGTCTCCCACGGCGAACAGCAGCGGGGCCGCGTCCGCCATGCCGTACTTATCTGCCATGGCCTCCGGACTTTTCAAGGCGCTCAGGGCGTTGGCCACCCGGCTCATCTGACTATCAGTCAGCCGCCAGCCCTTCACATGGCCGCCGCCCAGCATGAGGTCCGTGTCATAGAGGGCCTCCATGACGCCGGTCTCCCCTGTCAGCGGTTCGATCACGCTTCTCTGCGGATCGTCGATCAGCAGCATCACATGGGGCAGCTCCAACGCCGCGTGCTCACGCACCCGTACCCGTGGTGGGATGCGCTCCAGCACCGTCCCCTCTGTGGCCCGGATCAGTGCTCCAGAGCCAGGGGTGAAGTCATATTGTTCCAGATCAACGCAGCCAATCAATCCATGCCGCACCCGGCCATCAGACTGCGTGCGCTCCAGATAGATCAGGCTGTCCGGAAGCGTCCGGAACAGGTCCTCTGCCAAATAGCGGTCCATAGAGGTATTGATGGTCTCGATCCGCTTGTCCACATCCGGGCCGTTCAGATAGACCTCTGGCAGCACCAGCCGCAGGGCTGACGGAGCCTCTCCTACGGCTGTTTCCGCCTCCTGCCAGTAGTCCGGCTGGGAGGTGAACTGATCGCAGGCGACCACCGGCCATTTTTTCATGTCTGTCGTCTGCGGCAACAAGATATCCGCCGGGCAAAAGGCGGTCTGTTCAAATCGTTGATCCATAGGTATCCCTCGCTGTTTTGGATTTCGTTTTTTATTATAATGCAGACGCATCTGCCTTGCAAGGTATGAATAAAATCCGTTTTTTACGAAAACACTACGGACAGTTCACTTGTCACACAGGAGGTACAATATGATCGTTGACAAAATCGCGCTGATCCTTGTGATCGTTGGTGCGCTGAACTGGGGCGGCGTGGGGCTGTTCGGCTTTGACACCGTCGCGTTCCTGTTCGGCGGACAGGCAGCCGTTCTCTCCCGGATCGTCTACACGCTGGTCGGATTGGCAGGTCTTTGGTGCGTCACACTGCTGTTCCGCGACACGGAGGACAACACCGGCCACGCGCCTCACACAGCCTGAGCCATTCAACAAAAAAGAGCACCTTACGGTGCTCTTTTTTCCTGTTATTTTCCGGCTTGCAGACGTTTTACCAAGTCCTCCGCCGGGGTGACGTTGACGGTACGGTAGGTGGTGTAGATCACCATACCGGGGCGGGCGCCCGCCGGTTTTTTTACATACTTCACCTGGGTGCAGTCCACCGGCACGTTAGCGCTGTCCTTGGCCTGGGAGTAGTAGGCTGCCAGACTTGCGGCCTCCGTAACATCCTGATCTCCCGGCTCCCCGCCGTTGGTACAGAGGATCACATGGGAGCCGTGGAGCTTTTGCACATGGAACCACAGATCCCGGTAGTCAGCGTCCTTCAAGGTCAGCTTGTCGTTCTGGCGGTTGTTCCGCCCCACCAGCACCCGGAAGCCGCCGGAGGTTTTGAATTCCCGTGGCTTGGAGGGCCGTTGGAGCACCTTCTTCCCCTGCTTACGGATGAAGCCGGCATCGCTCATTTCCCCCCGGATATCCAGAAAATCCTGCTCTGTTTCCGCCTGCTGGATCTCCTGCAAAACACTCTCTAAATAAGCAAGGTCCCGACGAGCCAGAGCCATCTGCTCCCGGAGGTACTTCTCCGCTGTCTTAGCCTTGGTGTAGCGTTTATAATACTTGGCGGCGTTCTGCTGGGGCGCCAGCAACGGGTCCAGCGGAATGGTGACTTCCGCCAGATTTTCATCGTAGTAATTCTGGCAGACCAGCTTGCTCTGCCCACGCTCCATGCGATAGAGATTGGCGGTGATGAGGTCCCCGGACAGCCGCAGAGCGTCCCGCTCCTGGGTGGCAGCGTAGTCTTTCTCCTGCAAGGCCAGCTTCCGCCGCACCCGGTCCCGGGCGGTGGTAGCGGTGCGGATCAGGTCTGCTCCCCGCTGCCGCACCCGCTCCTGCCGCTCCTTGGCTTCATAAAAGCTGTCCAGCAGAGCGGAAAAGCTCTCAAAGGTCTCTGTTTCCGCCGCAAGGCCGTATTGGTACACCGGCAGGGCGGAAAATTCAAAGGGAACCCCCTCCCGTTTCAGAACGATCGGCGTAAATTGGTTTTCCTTTACGCAGTTTGCAAATGCAAAGAACGCGTCCTGAAAGCGGCTTCTTCCGGCCTCGTCCAGATTGCAGAGCCGTCCGTCCGTTTCCCCGCAGGCCCGGAAGCTGAGTTCACGGGCCATCAGGGGCGAAATTCCGAAATAGGCGTCCAGCAGGAAGCGATCCAGCTGGATCTCCGGGTTGACTTGGGCCAGCTTTTCAGCAAAGCCCTCCGCCGTTTCCTCCAAAAAGGGTAGCCGTCCTGTGGAGGCGGGAGGCTCGTAAAAAAGCCCCGGCAAAACCTGCCGGGCTGCGGACATCTCCGCATCCACCCGGCGCATACAGTCGATGACACGGTTCTCGCCGTCCAGCAGGATCAGGTTGGAGCGGCGACCCATGGCCTCCAGCACCAGCGTCCGGTGGCCCGGCTGACCGAAATCATCCGTCACGTCCAGCTCGATCCGCACCAGACGTTCAGGGCCAGGCTGTGTGATCTCTGCCACCCGTGCTCCTACCAGATGCTTGCGCAGCAGCATACAGAACATGGGCGGCTCCGCCGGATTGTCCCGCAGCAGCTCCGTCAGCTGGAGACGGGGGGCATTAGCCCCGGCGTTCAGCAGAAGCCGCTTGTTGCCCCGTAGCAGCAGGATCACCTGATCCCGGGCAGGCTGCTGTACCTTATCGATGCGCAGATTCAAAAGCTGGGGCCGCAGTTCTTCCACCACAGCCCGGAGGGAAATTGCGTCCAAGGGCATTTCTTATTCCTCCATCATCACGTCAAAGAGATCGCTGACCCGCTGGCGCTGGCCGCCCAGATACAACCAGCCGAACAGAGCCTCCAGCGCCGTGGCGGTGCTGTACTGTGCGCGGCTGGCGTGGCTGGGTATCGAATGGACCTGGGCGTTGCGGCCCCGGCGGAACACGGCCAGCTCCTCCTCCGTCAGCATGGGGAGGATCTTTTCCGCGCAGGCCGCCTGATGCTCTGCCCGTACCAGCTGGATGGTGGCCTGATGAAGTCCTTTGCCGGTGGCCTTGCCATGTTGACACAGCCATCCCCGCACCAGCAGTTCAAACACTGCATCCCCCATATGGGCCAGACCGATGGAGCTGATGCCCCGAAGTTGGTCCTCCGTCATACAGATCTCAAAGTGATTTTCCATGATTTCTCCTCACATAAAAAAAGATTTGCCCGGGCAAATCTTTCAAATTCTGTGCTTACGCTACCACAAATCCCGGAAAAATGCAAGTCTTGTTCCGAAAATGTCCCAGAGCGGCTCATAAAGGCCTCCCTCAAGAGCTGACTGATAAAAACGCAGCGGAGCCAGCTATGCTGGCTCCGCTGGTCATTGAATAGCACGCTATCGAATGTGGGCCTACGGACTTAGAAATCCGTGTTTACCACAGTGCCGTCAGCCCGCAGGAACAGCTGGGCAGGCTTGGGCTGAGAGGCGAACTGCATGGGGCTGATCACGGCGGCGTAGGAGCCGGCGTTGGGGAACACCACGGTGTCGCCCACTTCCATCTTAGGCATGTCCGCATCGGAAAGGACCAGATCCGTGCCGGTGCAGAGGTTGCCCGTCACGGTGACGGTCTCCCGCTCCGCAGTCTCCACCAGGGGGATCATCTGGAAGGAGTGGTCGCCGGTGTAGATCGGCTCCCATGCGGCAATGGGGCCATTGCCCATGAAGTGCTCCATCATGGCCACCATGGAGGGACGGGCAAAGCCGTTCAGTGTGGCGCTGAGCAGCACGAAGTTCTTGCCATGGGTGACCTTCTTGTCCACCACCTTGGCGACGTAGGTACCGGAGGTGCCCACGGCGTAACGGCCGGTCTCGATGTAGATCCGGGTCTCCGGCAGCTTTTCACGGAAATCCGCCATGAGCCGCTGGGTCTCAGCACCCAGAGCAACCGTATCAAAGGGCTTATCCGTCTCGCAGAAAGGAATACCCATGCCGGAACCCAGGTTCACAAACTTCAGGGTGCCGAAAGCCTCCCGCATGGAAACAGACAGCCGGAACATATTCCGATAATAGCCCTTCAGGATCTCAGCGCTGAGTTCCTGACTCTTCAGGTGGGCATGGATGCCTACAATGCGGATGTTCGGCAGCTTCTTCCAAGCCTCCATAGAATCGTAAATAAGCTGCTCGTCAATGCCAAACTTGGAAGCGACACCGGTATCAGCGGTATAGGTAAAGTCAGGGTTGACCCGCAGGCCGATCTCCGCCACGATGCCCTGCTCCGCAGCAGCCTCCTGGATGCGCTCCACCTCTGCGGCGCTGTCAGCCACCAGCGTGGAGATGCTCAGGCCCCCCCGGATGTCCGCCATAGTCTTACCAGGAGCGGAGAAGATCACCATGTCCTTACCCAGACCGGCCTTCTGGCCCATAACGCACTCAGCCAGGCTGGCGGCGTCCACGCCGAAGCCCTGGTCCAGTACGCAGCGCAGGACCTCCGGATAGGGGTTGCATTTCACGGAATACAGGAAGGTCACACCGGGGAAATCAGTTTTCAGCTGTTCCGTATTCTTCCGGATGATGGCCTCCTCATAAAGATAAAAGCTGTCATGCTGCTTGGCCTGCTCTAAAATGCATTCGCGATTCAAGGTCACAGTCCTCTCTTTCATAAAATTCATAAAAATGATCTCATTTTCGGGATCGATGTTGCTCTACTTTGACTATACCACAGCTGCGGGCAAATAACCATATAGGAAAAACTGAACACTGGCAGCGCAGATCTGTGATGCCGCCTTCTCCGCTCCGGATCACTGTTGAAAAACGTCAGGCAAACGGTTCACACGTACGCAGAAAACGCAGCAACTCGCCATCTAAACAGTCGTATCACTATTCAGGTCCATATCTCTTCCGTACATGAAAACACAAAATCACGGGGGTACAAAGAGGGAAGCTGGCGCTGGTGACAGATGAAATTAAAAGAAAACGCAGACTCTGCGCCGGATCTCACTTGCGGAATAACGAGATCTGCTTCTGATGATGCACGCGGAGCAGGTGTTTTCCGGGGAAAATTGCTTAAAAGCGGCTGAAATCGACAAATATTATTTTTTTCAAAAAAGTCCTTGACAAATTCTTGTTTTCCGGTATAATAATACCTGTTCGTGCGACACGAATGAGCGAATATAGCGGGTTTGTGTAAAGGTAGCACAGCAGACTCTGACTCTGTATGTGAGGGTTCGAATCCTTCACCCGCTGCCACAAAAGTCCTGAAGCCACAAGGTTTCAGGACTTTTCTTTTACCCTTGACCTTTTATAGATTTTCAGTCTTTGATCCATAATGGTATTCCGCAAAAAAGATTGACAGGCAGACTGATCCGTCATCAGGGATGGAAGCGAAAACAGCGCCCGTCTTTCGACAGGCGCTGTTTTTCAGCAAGAAACAAAACGAATCGTTCGTTCAATTAGCCCTGCTCACGCATCTTGGCGAAGCACTCGCTGCAATAGACCGGACGGTCGGACTTGGGCTCAAAGGGAACCTTGGCCTCGCCGCCGCAGGCAGCGCAAACAGCGGTGAAGTACTCGCGGGGACCGCGGGCAGCGTTCTTGCGAGCGTCACGGCAGGCCTTGCAGCGCTGGGGCTCGTTCTGGAAGCCGCGCTCAGCATAGAACTCCTGCTCACCAGCGGTGAACACGAACTCCTGGCCACACTCTTTGCACACTAAGGTCTTGTCTTCGTACATGATTTTACCCTCTCTTTGAAAAGAAAAATATATTGCGTTCAGCGTGAGCTGAATTCGCCGGAAAGAATTTGCTGTGCCACCTTGCGCCGGATACGCTGCACAGCGTTGTCCACGGACTTCGCGCTTTTGCCCACTTCCAGGGCGATCTCTCTACATGAAAGTCCGTCTAAATAGTACCCCAGGATCTTCGCTTCAAATTCGGACAACTGTTTCCGGACACCGGATAAGAGGGCTGCCGTATGTTCCCTGTCAATAAGGTCATCTTCAGGGTCGCGCTGCGCCAGATGATTGGTGCCAGAGGTGTAGGAATTGCTGTCAAAGTCGGGAGTATCCAATGAGACCGACTGGTTCAGCACCTGATGCTTTTCCCGTCCCGCGGAACGCAGGGCGGAATACAGTCGGCTTCGTATGCAGATCTCAGCAAAGGTTCGGAATGAGGCATCCTTGTTGCCATTGAATTCCCGCACAGCCTTGATAAGCCCCAGCATTCCCTCCTGTGTCAGGTCCTCACTGTCACCGCCTGCCAAAAAATAAGGGCGGGCACAGGTACGGACCAACCGGATATACCGGGCGGCCAAGATCTCCTCCGCCTGACGGTCGCCTTCGGCAACCAGACGACACAGATCCTCGTCGGTCAATACTTCTGAGGAATTCAATTTTTCATTTGGAACTTTGCACATAACGTATTATACCTATCTTGTAGCCGAAATGTCAAGCAAAATATAAAATTCTCGTGAATAAATCAGAAAATTTTTAGTGAAATTATAAAAGAAAACGTTTACTCAACGCTTCCTTCCCCACAATATCGTTTTTAAAAGGTCAATTGATCCATCAGCGGCCCCTCTGACGCGCCGCCGGGAATGGACTTATGGAGGTGTTGATACGCCTTTTGCGTCACACACCGCCCCCGGGGGGTGCGGGTCAGGAAACCCAACTGCATGAGGTACGGCTCGTAAACGTCCTCCAGTGTCACGGATTCCTCTCCGATGGTGGCCGCCAGGGTCTCCAGTCCCACAGGGCCGCCGTTGTAGTTTTCGATGATGGCCGCCATCATCCGCCGGTCCACCGGGTCCAGCCCCAGATAGTCGATCTCCAGCGCGCAGAGGGCCTCGTCCGCCACCTGCTTGGTGATAACGCCATCGGCCTTAACGTCCGCAAAATCCCGCACACGGCGGAGCATCCGGTTGGCGATCCGGGGAGTACCCCGGCTGCGGCGAGCGATCTCATAGGCGCCCTCCGGTACAATAGCACAGTTCAAAATTCCGGCAGAGCGAGTGACGATCTTCGATAGCTCCTCCGGGGTATACAGCTCCAGCCGCAGCGTCACACCGAAGCGGTCCCGCAGCGGGGCCGAGAGCTGCCCCGCCCGTGTTGTGGCACCGATCAGGGTGAAATGGGGCAGATCCAGCCGGATGGAGTTGGCCGACGGCCCCTTGCCTACAATAATGTCCAGGGCGTAGTCCTCCATCGCGGGATATAGAATTTCCTCCACGGAGCGGTTCAGCCGGTGGATCTCATCCACAAACAAGATGTCCCCCTCGTTGAGGTTTGTCAGCAGCGCCGCCAGATCGCCGGGTTTTTCAATGGCCGGGCCGGAGGTGATGCGGATGTTGACCCCCATCTCCTGAGCGATGATGCCAGCCAGAGTCGTCTTGCCCAGTCCCGGAGGGCCATGGAGCAGAACGTGGTCCAAAGATTCCTGCCGCTTCCGGGCGGCCTGAATGAAGATGCTCAGATTCTCCTTGGCCTTTTCCTGACCGATGTACTCCGCCAGGGTCTTGGGTCGCAGAGAGGATTCCTGAGCGTCCTCTGCCAGAAAGGTCTTGGCCACGATAGGCTCCTCGTAAATATCATTTCCAAAGTCGATGCTCACAGCTTCACTTCCCTATTATTTCACCATTTTCTTCAGGCTCTGGCGGATGATCTCCTCCAGCGGCAGATTCTCCACATCCACGCCCTTGAGGGCCATCTGCACCTCCTGGGTGGAATAGCCCAGCACCGCCAGCGCCGCGGCAGCCTCGGTCGCCTTACTGGTAAACACGGCGGGGGCCGCCGCACCCTTTCCGCCGGAGAAGTCCAGCCCGGAGGCGGTCTCCTTCGCCATTTTGTCCTTCAATTCCAGGATGATCCGCTGAGCGATCTTTTTGCCGATGCCTTGGGCCGCCGTCAGGGATTTGGCGTCCTCCGTGACAATGGCCATGGCCAATCCCTCCGGCGTGTTGGCGGAGAGGATGGCCAGCGCTGCCTTGGGTCCCACACCGGACACCCCCAGCAGCAGTTTGAAGCTATTCAGCTCATTCTGTGTGGCAAAGCCGTAGAGATCAAAGATGCTCTCTCCCACGTTCAGGTAGGTGTAGAGTTTCTTCTTTTCCCCCTTTTTCAGCTGGGAGAGGGTGTTATTGGTGGTCATGCAGGCGTATCCCACGCCGCCGCAGTCGATGACGGCCAGCCCCGGCAGGATCTCCGCCACAGTGCCGTCCAGATAGTAAAACATACGGTTTTCTCCTTATACAGTTTCCTTCTCCGGCTTGATCTGTGGGAGCCGTGAAGTAGAACTCCTTGCGTGGCATAACGCCAGTGCCAGCGCGTCGGCGGCGTCATCGGGCCGGGGCGTTTTCGCCAATTTCAGCAGCCGCTTGGTCATATCCATGACCTGCCGCTTCTCCGCCTTGCCGTAGCCGGTGACAGCCATCTTCACCTGTCCCGGTGTGTACTCAAACAGCGGGATGCCACACCGCTCCGCGGCGCACAGCAGCACTCCCCGGCCATGGGCCACGGCGATGCCGGTGGTGATATTCGTGTTGAAGAACAGCTCCTCCACGGAGATCACATCCGGCTTCAGCTGGCCGATAAGCTCCTCCATGTCCCGGTCGATCTGGTAGAGCCGTTTGGACAGAGGCAGGCCCGCCGGGGTGGTGATGGCCCCGTAGGTCACCATTCTGTATTGTGCCCGCTCCCCTTCGATCAGCCCGAAGCCGATGGTGGCGTAGCCGGGGTCGATGCCTAAGATCCGCACAGTGTCCCTCTTTTCTTCTCAATTAAAATATAGTATAGCAAACTTACCGCCAAACCGCAACAAGAAAAACAGATGTTCGATAATTTCTGTAAGATTCCGGCTTGCATCCGCAGGGGCGGTATGATACCATGTAAAAAATGTGTGAAAGGGCGGTGAAGCAGGTGCATCGGCATTGGTTTCCCCTCAGTTTGTCCCTCCTATGCTGGCTTGTTGGCTGCGGCGCTTTTCAGGAATCTCCCACGCCGTCAACGCCGGAACCGTCTCTGGAAGCACCGGCCGACCCGCTCCCCGCGCCCGCCGTGTCAGGAGACGGCGCCGAGGTGGAACCGGATGAAGGTTCCGAGCCTGCCGAGGTAACAGAATCGATTCCCGCACCGGAGGACCTTGTCCGTGTGGAGGACTGGATCCCTGATATCTACACAGACCTGCGCTACGCCACCGACAACAACTTCACTGGACAGGCCATCTATGATTTTTCAGACGCCTACCTGCGGTACGGTACGGTGCAGAAGCTGGCGGCGGTGCAGGAGACCGTCGCGGAAAGCGGCTGTTCCCTGCTGATCTGGGACGCCTTCCGCCCTGTTTCCGCGCAGTTCCGGCTTTGGGAGATCTGTCCGGATCCCGCTTATGTGGCAAACCCGGAAAAGGGCTTTTCCTCGCACAGTCGGGGAAACACCGTTGATGTAACGCTGGTCACCGCCGACGGTCAGCCTGTGGACATGCCCACGGACTTTGATGATTTCACCACTCTGGCAGACCGGGATTACAGCGATATCGAAGCTGCTGCCGCTGCAAATGCCCGCCTGTTGGAAAGCGCCATGACGGTTGCGGGCTTCCGCCCCTATTCCGCCGAGTGGTGGCATTTTTCGGACATCCAATCCTATCCTGTGGATGAGCAATTCATCCCCCTATCATAAGGAGTTACGCTATGCGCATTATGGCAATCGACTACGGTGACGCCCATACCGGCATCGCCATTTCTGACCCCACCGGCCTGCTGGCCGGGTTCACCACCGTGATCAACAGCCGCCGTCAGGAGGTCGTGGTGGAGCAGGTCACCCTCTTAGCTAAGGAACACGGCGCGGAGGAACTGGTCCTGGGTCATCCCGTGAACATGGACGGCACTCTTGGGCCTCGCTCCGAGAAGGCAAAAGCCATGAAAGTGCTGTTGGAGGAGGCCACGGCCCTGCCGGTGGTCCTCTGGGACGAGCGTCGCACCACCATCGACGCCCACAACATCCTCTTTAACAGCGGCAAGAACGCCAAACAGCGGAAGAAAGTAGTGGACGCTGTGGCGGCCTCTCTGATTTTAGAGGGGTATCTCACCTTTAAGAAAAGCCATTGAGGAGGCATACCCGTGGAATCTGAAGCGCAGCGGTCCCCTTCCCAATGCAGCCGGGCATTGGAATTGTTTTTGTATTTTTTTAAAATCGGCTTTTACACCTTTGGCGGCGGCTGGTCCATCGTAGCCCAAATTCAACAGGAATATGTGCAGAAAAAAGGCTGGATCACCGACGAGGACCTGCTGGACATCACCAGCGTGGGCCGCAGTCTGCCGGGGCTGATGATCGGCAATGTATCCTATCTGTTCGGCTATCATGTGGCGGGCTTTCCCGGTGCCCTCGCCTGTCTGCTGGGGATCTCCCTGCCCTCGCTCATCGTTCTGACGGTCGTGACCTGGTGCTATACCCAGGTGAAGGATAACCTGTACGTCAGCCGGGCCATGACCGGCGTCCGGGCCGCCGTAGCGCCCGTTGTAGCCTCCGCAGCTTTGAAGCTGCGGAAGGCGGCGTTGGCAGATCAGGCAGGGTATGTCTTTCTTCTGCTGGCTCTTGTCCTGTACCTGTTCGGCGGACTGAGCTGCATTCTCATCGTGCTCATCAGCGGATTTTTAGGCTGGCTGCTATCCGTCTGGCATTGCCGGAAAGGAGGCCGCTCATGATCCTTCTTGAACTGTTCTGGTCCTTCTGCAAGATCGGCTTTACCAGCTTCGGCGGACTGAGTATGGTCCCTCTCATCAACAGTGAGATGCTGTCCCACGGCTGGATGACCCTTTCCGAGGTCAGCGATATTGTTGCTATTGCAGAAATGACGCCTGGTCCGCTGGGTCTAAACTGTGCTACCTTTGCTGGGACCCGTGTGGCTGGACTGGCCGGGGCGATCTCTGCCAGTCTGGGCGTTCTGTCCCCCACCCTGTTGATCTGCGCGGTTGCCGCCGTCATGTTTGAAAAATTCCGGGAATCCGATTTTATGAAAAAAGTGATGTACGGTATTCGCCCCGCCTGTTTGGGCCTGATCATAGCTGTGGTCTGCTCATTGACCGCGGCCAACTACACGAACGCCGCAGGCAGCATCAGTTACGGTGCGGCTCTGATCGGTGTGGCCGCCGCGATCCTGCTACTGAAATTTAAGGTCAGCATCCCCAAGGTGATCCTGCTCTCCGCCGTTTTGGGACTGTTTCTGACCCGTTGAGAGCACATAAACGAACCAGCATGGAGCGTTGCTCCATGCTGGTTCGTTTCAGCCTATATCAGTTCTTCACGGTGCCGTCCGCATTAAACAGAGGCAGCTTTTCCAGGAACTTGATGTCCGTACGATTTGCCGCACCCCCCTCAGCCAGCACAGCGATCTTACCGGTGACAATGCCCCCGGCCTGCTCCACCAGTTTCTCCATAGCCTTCAGGGAACCGCCGGTAGAGATCACGTCATCCATGATCAGAATTCGCTTGCCCCGGATCAGCTCCGCATCATCCCGGCTCAGGAACAGCTTTTGAGCACCGGCAGTCGTAATGGACTGATCCTCTACGCAGATGGGGTCCTGCATATAGACCTTAGGACTCTTACGTGCCATAAAGTACTTTGCAGCACCAGACTGTCTGGCCATCTCATGGATCAGAGGGATACCTTTAGCCTCAGCAGTGAAGATATAATCATAGCTGTCGGCAGGCACCAGCTTCAAAAGATCCCGGGCGCAGGCCACGGTCAGCTCCGCATCACCAAAGCAGACAAAAGCGCCAATGTACAGGTCATCCGTTACCTTGCAGAGTGGCAGCTCTCTTTTTAAACCTGCCACTTCGAGGGAATATGTCATCGTGATTGCCTCCTCATTTTCCTGTTTAATTCCTGTTTAAAACGATCCCGCGGGTCGCAATCTATAACAATCAACCTTATTTATTATAACGAATACACACCAAAAGTCAAGCTGTCAAAGCATCTCATCCAGCATAAGGTGGCGCACCGGTCTCGGCGCACCGGATTGCCCGGCGGCAATACCAGCCGCATAACCATGAAATGCCTCCACCTCGTAGTAGAATTCCCCACGATTCAACGGCGCTTCTGTCCGCATCATGGTCACGATCCCGCTGCCAGTGCGTTTGACCCGCGCCTCTCGCCGGACCCAGTTCCGAAAGAAGGCTGCCTCCGTTCGGACGCCAGCGATCCGCTCCATCGCCCGGACGCTCACAGGACGGATGCGCTCAATATCCACCCCTACCGGCGCGTCCGCTAAAGCGACGGCTGCGGCCCCCGCCGTGTGGCTGAGGCTAAAATGGGTATCCGGATAGTCCGGGAAGAAAGGTTTTCCCCGCTCATCAACCTCGATCTGCGGGATATCTCGCCAACCGCACCGCTCCCATAACGCCATCCGCAGCAGAAGATAGGCGCACAGCACTTCCTGATGCTTCTCCCGCGGCAATTTTTGCAGCCGCTCCCGCCGTGTGCCCGGAAGAAGGGCCATCATATCTCTGTATTCCTGTTCCGTCAGCGGCCGTTCCATTCTGGCCAGCCATACCTGGATCGGCATATTTCCCCTCCATATCCGTCTATTTCTCCAATTTTCTTTATTTTACAGCCGGTTTTTCTTCATGTAAAGACACACAGATAAAAAAATAAAATTTTTATTGAAAAAAAGAGGAAATCCGCCTTTCGCGGGGTATAACTTAATGTGATTGCTAAATTTGTGAAAGGAGGACCGGCCGTGGCATTTCCCCAGAGCTTTATGGACGAGCTGACCGCCCGCAGCGATATTGTGGACGTGGTAGGCAGCTATGTGCAGTTGACCCGCAAGGGCAGCAACCTGTTCGGTCTGTGCCCCTTCCACAGTGAAAAGACCGGCTCCTTCTCCGTCTCTCCGGACAAGCAGATCTATTACTGCTTCGGCTGCAAAAAGGGCGGTGGCGTCGTCAACTTCATCATGGACATTGAAAATCTTCCATTTCCGGATGCTGTCCGTTTTCTGGCCAAGCGAGCCGGAATGGAGGTCCCGGAGGAGGAAGGTGACCGGGAGGCCGGACGCAGACGACAGCGTCTGCTGGACCTGAACCGGGATGCCGCCAGATTTTACTATCAGCTTCTTCAGCAGCCGGAAGGCCGGGCCGTTCAGGAATATCTGGACCGGCGGCAGATCAAAAAGTCTACCGCCGTCAAATTCGGCATGGGCGCCTCGCTGGACGCCTGGGACGTGCTGCTCACTGCCATGACCAAAAAGGGCTATACCAAATCTGAGCTGCTGGACGCTGGGTTGGTGGTCCAGAACAAAAATGGCGGCCTGTACGACAAATTCCGCAACCGGCTCATGCTACCGGTGATCGACACTCGAGGCGACGTGGTGGCCTTTGGCAGCCGGGTACTGGACAAGTCCGAGCCAAAATACATGAACTCCTCGGAAACGCCTGTGTACTCCAAGCGCCGGGTGCTGTACGGTCTGAATCTGGCTAAAAAAACCAAGCGCCCCAACATCATTCTCTGCGAGGGCAACCTGGACATCGTCACGCTGCATCAGGCAGGCTTCGACAATGCCGTGGCCTCCATGGGAACGGCGCTGACGGTGGAGCAGACTCGGCTTCTCAGCCGTTTCACCAAGGAATTGGTCCTCTGTTACGACAATGATAACGCCGGTAAGATCGCCACGGAGCGGGCCTTACAGATTTTGAATGGCTCTGAGTTCAGCGTCAAGGTGCTTCAGCTGCCCCGCCGCCTGGTAGATGGCGCATACATCAAGCAGGACGCCGACGATTTCATCAAGTTTCAAGGACCGGACGCCTTCGAGCGTCTGCTCAACGGCAGCGAGAACGGCGTGGAATTTCGCATGGCCCAGATCGCCGGAAAATACGATCTCAAGGATGACGAAGCCCGCATCGCCTACTGCGGAGAGGTCAGTGAGCTGCTGGCCTCCCTCCCCAGTGCCGTGGAGCGGGAGATCTATACTGGTCGGGCTGCCGAGGCCGCCGGGATCACTGCGGAGGCCATGAAGCTGGAGGTCCAGCGGTCCTTCAAGCGCCGGATCGCGCGGGAAAAGCGGGCGGAGCTACGGAAGGATCTGAATCCTGCAATGGCCTTGCAGCCCAAGGAGCGATCCCTGCACTTTGAAAATATGCGTTCCGCAGAAGCGGAAAAAGGTATTCTTCGTCTTTTGCTGACGGATGACACCCTGTTTTCCAACGCCATGCCCATCCCGCCGGAGCGGTTCTCCTCCTCCCTGCTGAGCCGGGCTTACCAACGGCTGTGGGAGGTCCATGCCGCCGGAAGCCGGCCCATGATCTCATCTCTGGGAGAGAAATTTTCCCGGGAGGAGATCGATTGTCTCACCGCCGTCTGTCAGGAGCCTGTATCCACGCAGCACGCACAGCAGGCTCTGACGGATTACATAGATGTGATCAACAGCGAAGCGGATAAGCGAACGGCACAGGATGATCCTCTGCTGGCCGCTATGGAAAAATTCAAGAACAAAAAGAGAGGAAAGCAACATGTCTAAACGTGATTTGAGTCCTGATAGTCTGGAGGCGCAGGCCGACGCTCTGCTGGCCGCTGCCGACAGCATGGATATTCCGGATGAGATCCCGATGCCGGGAAAGAGCAGCCGTTCCGGTAAGGCCGCAAAAGCCGCCCGCCCCGAAGCAGACCATATTATGACGGATGAAGAGGCTAAAAAGGCCGGCATCGTCCGCCTGGACGATAAGCAGGTCGCCGCTCTCCCCGCTGCCAGCTGGCTGATAGGCCAGGAAAAACTGCGGGAACTGCTGGCCCGCGGCAAGAAGAAGGGCAAGCTGGACTCCGGCGAGCTGATGGAGGCCGTGGACGATCTGAATCTGGAAAGCGATCAGATGGATCAGCTTTACGATTCTCTGGAAGCGCTGAACATCGACATCGGCACGGAGGAGGATCTCCTCCCCGAGCTGCCCGACGATGAGCCTGCCGCCGAGGAGATCGCCGACGTAGAGGAAGAGGAACTGGTGGACCCCAACTCCCTGGTCAGCAACTTCTCCATCGATGATCCTGTCCGTATGTACCTCAAGGAGATCGGCAAGGTCCCCCTGCTGAACCCCGATGAAGAGATCGTACTGGCTCAGGCGATGGCCGCAGGTGCGGCAGCCAAGGCCCGTCTGGATGAGCTGAAGGAGCAGCGTGAGGCCGGTGAAACCCCCGCCGTCACTCCGGAGGAAGAGGCTGAGCTTCGCAAGGCCTTTAAGAAGGGTGAAAGCGCCAAGCAGAAACTGGCAGAGGCGAACCTCCGTCTGGTGGTGTCCATCGCCAAGCGGTATGTGGGCCGCGGTATGCTGTTCCTGGACTTGATCCAGGAGGGCAATCTGGGCCTCATCAAGGCCGTTGAAAAGTTCGATTATACCAAGGGCTACAAGTTCTCCACCTACGCAACCTGGTGGATCCGGCAGGCCATCACCCGCGCCATTGCGGATCAGGCCCGTACCATCCGGATCCCCGTTCACATGGTGGAGACCATCAACAAGGTCATCCGTGTCTCCCGTCAACTTTTGCAGGAGCTTGGCCACGATCCCAGCCCCAACGAGATCGCCAAGGAGATGAACATGCCCGTGGACAAGGTCCGGGAGATTTTGAAGATCGCCCAGGAGCCGGTGTCTCTGGAGACCCCCATCGGCGAGGAGGAGGATTCCCACTTGGGTGACTTCATCCCCGACGAGGGCGCCAGCGAGCCAAGCGAGGCCGCGTCCTTCACGCTGCTGAAGGAGCAACTGATGGATGTGCTGTCCACTCTGACTCCCCGTGAGGAAAAGGTGCTGAAACTCCGTTTCGGCATTGAGGACGGCCGCACCCGGACGCTGGAGGAAGTGGGCAAGGAGTTCAACGTGACCCGTGAGCGTATCCGCCAGATTGAAGCCAAGGCCCTGAGAAAGCTGCGTCATCCCTCCCGCAGCAAAAAGTTGAAGGACTTCCTAAACTAAACAAAGAATTTGAAAAAACCGTGCTGTTTATAAAACAGCACGGTTTTTTCACTTCATCCAGCTTAACAAACGGCCTGCCTCCAATGCCGCCTGCGCCCGGACACCCTCAAAATCCACATAGGGATTGTAGACGCCCTCCAACAGATCGTGGGCTGCCTTGGCCTCTTGCAGCGCGGCGATTGCCTCCTCCCGGAGCACCCCAGTCATCCGGCTGCGAAACCGCAGACGGGCCTTGTTCTCCGGGTAGCTCAGGGCGTCCATCCTCACCCGGCGGTAGGGCTTTCCTGGATACACCATCCCTGACTTGGAGGTGACAAAGGCCACGCCCAGCTCCGGGATCAGCAGGTGTTCCAGCCGCTCCGGTTCCTCCGGGGACGGGCAGGCGGTCACGTCATAGTCCCGGCGAGTGGCTTCCTCACACAATGCCGTCAGCAGCGCCACCGCCTGCTCATAGCTGTCCTCCAGCTCGTAGACCTTAGGGCACAGGGCCTCCACGCTGTCAAACCGCCAGACCGGCCCCCTATGGGTCAGGCTCCCCAAAAAGCGGCGGGTGATCTTCCCCGTGCCGCTCCCTCGGCCCCGCAGCTCTCTGGCCATGATCCCGGAGAACCGCCGGGCCGCCCGCTGACAGTCAAAGCTGCGGCTGACCTCGGCAACCGTATCCAACTCCACCTGTCGGGCCGCCTTCAGACAGTGGTAGGCGCGGCCATAGGCATCCTGATAATTGTGAGTGTGGCGCTTCACCTCCACCGCCTGCGCCTTGGCTGCGGGCAGGTCATAAAACCGCCCCAGATCCACATAGCGATCCACAGCCGCCGGGTATTTCGGCTCTATGGCGTGGGGCGAGGTCCCATCACAGACGGCGCACCGGAGCGTTGGGATCACAACGCCGTCCAGAGAATCCGGATCCCCGGAGCACCAAAGATACTCCACGTCCGCTCCCGCCTGCTCCATCGTCCTACCGATCTCCCGCATGAAGGTATTCTTCCCTACCCCCGGCCCGCCCTTGAGGATCATCATGTCAAAGGCCGTTTCCGGGTCCATGATCTCGGAAAATAAATTCTGAAAGCCGCTGCCGCTGTTGGCCCCTAAGAAGAAATTGGTGATCTGTGCCATAGCCGCCCCTCCCCATTTGATCTCATTCACAAGCTATGCAACAGTGGCTTGACCGGTCCGTTTTTCCGCAAAAAAGGAACAGCGTCCCGTGACGGGACGCTGTTTTGCTATATTCCGACAGACTTTCCTTACAGGAACACCTCGTTCTTCTTCGGCTCTGTGAAGGTCTGCTCCAGCATGGCTACATGGGATAAAAACGCCGGGTCGTCAAAGTATTTGGCGTGTTTCGTGCATTTCCGCACACAAGCTTGACACTTGATGCAGGTGCCGGGAACGCTGTATACGTCCTTGGAGTCGATGGCCCCCATGGGGCACAGCCGGGCGCAAGCGCCGCAGTTGGTACACTTGGCCGGGTCGGTCCGGGGCTTGGCCTTCAGGAACTTGGCGGGTTCTCCGTCGGTGCCCTTGGGGATGTAGTACGGAGCCTCCGGGTCTCCGGGAACAGTGACGGGTGCGGGATTTTCTGTCAAGCTTTTTACCTTGTCAGCGGTTGTAGTCGCAAAATTTTTGAGTTCCTTTCGGCCATCCCAGTCAGGCCTGTCCTCCGCCAGCTTGTCCGTAAAGGCGTGACGGCCCACAAAGGCGCCCCCGGCCACCGTATGGAATCCGTCACCCTCCAGAACTGCGCATAGTTCCGCTAAAGCGTTGTCATAGGACCGATTTCCAAAGGTCACAATGGCCGCTGCCAGCGCGCCGTTACCATGAAGGTGGGCTTTGAGGTCAAGCAGGATCTTGTTGGGCAGCTTTCCCGCGTAGGTGGGTGTACCCACCACCACCAGATCCGTGTCGGCAAACACATAGTCCTGTTCCCGCTCTGCGGGCTTGGTGAACGGCAGCCGTTCCCAGGGGACGCCTAACTGTTCTGCCAGCGTCTCCGCAAAGGCGGTAACGGTTTTTTCCGTATTTCCTGTGGCGCTGAAATACAGGGCACATACACGTTTGATCTCCATAGTCTCCTCCTTTTGCCAAAACAGGCACCCTTGCGGGTGCCTGTTTGAAATTCACAGGGAAAAATCTTCCTCTTTCAGCTTGGCGGTGTCCAGAGAAGCCGGACGGGGCGGTACCCGCTTCAAAGGATCGTAGTGAAACCCTCTGCAATGGTGCTCCACCGGAACGATACCGTGCTTCACGCACATGACGTCCGTTTCGCTGATCTGCTGTCCGCGCTGGCAGTAGGCGCAGCGGGGATCGATATTCTTCCGAAACAGCTTCACCGTACCTCTCCCCTTTCTTACAGCGCATCCAGACGGATAGCTTCATTCTCCGCGGCAGCATGGATCCGGGACACCGGATGCTCGTAGCTATCGATGATCTTAGTGGCCATGGGGTCCTCCAGCTCCTTCTGGATGGTGCGCCGCAGGTTCCGGGCGCCGTAGGTCCGGGAGAAGGACTTTTCCACCAGGAACTCTACCAGGCTGTCGTCATAGGTAAAGGTGATACCCTTGTCACCCAAGGAGGTGACAAGCTCGCCCAGCATGATCTTGGCAATCTCCTTGAAGTTCTCCTTGGACAGGCGGTTGAAGGTAATGACGGCGTCCACGCGGTTGATGAACTCCGGCCGCAGGAACTGCTGCAGCGCCTTCATAGCCTTATCTGCGTCCTGCTGTGTCTGGCTGCGGTCAAAGCCCACGGTGCCGCCATCCTGATTGCCGCTGCCGGCGTTGGAGGTCATGACGATAATGGTATTTTCAAAGTTGACCCGGCGGCCGTGGGAATCGGTGATCTCGCCATCGTCCAGAATTTGCAGCAGCACGTTCAGCACGTCGGGATGGGCCTTTTCGATCTCATCGAACAAAATGACGGCGTAGGGCTTCCGGCGGATCTTCTCCGTCAGCTGGCCCGCCTCGTCATAGCCCACATAGCCCGGCGGGGAGCCTACGATCCGGGAAACGGAGTGCTTTTCCATAAATTCCGACATATCCAGACGGATCAGAGCGTCCGGAGTGTTGAACAGGTCCACGGCCAGCTGCTTCACCAGCTCCGTCTTACCCACGCCGGTAGAGCCGACAAAAATGAAGCTGACGGGCTTGTGCTTGGGAGAGATACCCACCCGGTTCCGCCGCACAGCGGCGGACACCGCCGCGATGGCTTCGTCCTGCCCGACGATGTGACTCTTGAGCCGCTCCTCCAACTGGCTGAGCCGCTGGAATTCCTCCTCCCGGATCTTGGAGGCCGGGATCTTGGTCCACAGCTCGATAACGTGGGCAATGTTCTCCATGGTCAGCTGGGGATCTCCCTTCAAAAGCAGGGTGTTCAGCTCCGTCTGACGCTGGAGGATCTTGCTTTTCAGCGTGGCGATCTGCTCGTAATCCGGCTCCGCGCCCTCCTGCGCGCCTTGCTCTTCCAGCATGGCCCGTTCTTTTTCAAAGTCGTCGATCTCCCGCTGAAGCTGCATCCGCCGGGAGATGTCCGGGTCCTTCAGGTTCAGGTCGGAGCAGGCCTCATCGATCAGGTCGATGGCCTTATCCGGCAGGAAGCGGTCGGTGATGTACCGCTCGCTCAACAGCACCGCCTGACGCAGGATGCCGTCGGAGATCTTGACGCCGTGATACGCCTCGTAGTTGGGGGCCAGACCCTTGAGGATCTTGATGGAATCCTCGATGGAAGGCTCGTTCACCGTCACCGGCTGGAACCGGCGCTCCAGGGCGCTGTCCTTCTCGATAGACTTGCGGTATTCATTGAAGGTGGTGGCGCCGATGACCTGGATCTCGCCACGGGAAAGAGCGGGCTTCAGGATGTTGGCGGCATTCATGCTGCCCTCAGCGTCCCCGGCGCCCACGATATTGTGGATCTCGTCGATCATCAGGATGATGTTACCCAGCTTCTTGACCTCGTCGATGAGGCCCTTCATCCGCTGTTCAAACTGGCCCCGGAACTGAGTCCCGGCCACCAGCGCCGTCAGGTCGAGGAGGTAGACCTCCTTATCCCGCAGCTTGAAGGGCACATCCCCCGCCACGATCCGCTGGGCAAGGCCCTCCGCGATGGCGGTCTTGCCCACGCCGGGCTCACCGATCAGACAGGGGTTGTTCTTCTGGCGGCGGTTCAGGATCTGAATGACCCGCTCGATCTCCTCTGCACGGCCGATCACCGGGTCCAGCTTGCCCTCCTTGGCCTTACGGTTCAGGGAGATGCAGTAGCCCTCCAAAAACTTGCGTTTTCCGTTGGGCTTCCCCTCTTTTTTCTCCCGGCGGCTGCCGTCCTCCGCAGGCATCTCCTCCTTGGGAACAGGCTCGCCGCCGTTGTTGAACAGGCGGTTCAGAAACGGGAAGGTAGCGGTCTTGCCGGCTTCCTCGTCATCCTCTCCGCCGGGCAGATCCTCCACATTCTCGATGGAGTCCAGCGCCTGCATCATTTCATTATTCAAATTATCCAGGTCTTCATCCGTGATGCCCATGCGCTGCATCATGTCGTTCACCTGGGGCAGCCCCAGGCTTTTGGCGCACTTCAGGCACAGGCCCTCGTTAACGGTCTTGTCCCCCTCCATCCGGGTGATGAACACCGTGGCAATATTCTTTTTACATCTGGAACAAAGTGTTGGCTGCATAGTTACCTCCGTACCCAACGGAGCGTGTGGCGCTCCATAGGGAAATTATGATAGGGACGACAGCAGGCTCAATGGCCCGACTGTCGAGAAAAAGCGAAGCAGATAGGTGTTCTCCGCGGGAAGGGCGATCCCAAGGCGGGGGGCCAGCCAGATCAGCAGCCACACCACCATCATACCCTCTAACAGACCCAGCAAAGCGCCGCCCAGCGTGTTGACCCCGGAAAGCACCGGCAGGCGCAGGATCAGGTTGATGGCCAGAGCCGCCAGCCGCAGCAGGATCACCAGCGCCAGAAAGATCAAAATGTATAAAATGGCAAAGGCAAAGGTCTCTACCAACTCTCGCGCCACAGCCGCTGCGATAGCCCTGGACGTGGCAGCAACACTGCCCTCCGCGCGGCGCTCCAGCGTCCCCCGCAGCGTATCTAAGAGGCCCGTCCGGTCCAAAAGGTCCTTCAGACTGTCCGGCAGCAGTTCTTCCAGCGTTTGGCCGCTTTCCTGCCCTTTCTTTTCCAGGGTCTTTTCCACCGTTCCGGCGATTCGCTCCTCGATTTTTGGCGTCACCCAATCGGAGACCGGCTGGGTCAGGGCCTTCGCCCCCAGATTCGCGCCGATCATGGCCGCGATCAGGACCAGGATGCCGGACAGGGACAGGAACAGCCCTCTCCAGCAGCCCCGCAAAGCCGCGGCGATCAAAAGTGCCGCGATCAGAACGTCTAATATTATAGCAGGTGTCATGGGACTTGCCTACCTTTCACCGTGAAAACAATTTGTAAACATCGCTGTAAATCCTACCTTTTATGGCAGAAACAGTTCTGCGGAATCCGCGCCGATCATCAGAACGGAGCCATCCGCCCGGGTCAGCACCTCGCGGGTGTGCTCCGGACCGTGGAGGGTGGCGTAGACCTGTAACTGACGGTTGTAGACCACCAGACGGTCTGCGTACAGCACGGAGAGATACCGTCCGCAAGCGGAAACGTCCCGGACTTCCTCCGCAACATCCAAACTGGCGATCTCCTCGCCGTCATCATCCACCGTCACCAGCCGTCCCACGCTGCCGGACTGATACCGGTTCAGCAACAGCACCGTGTAGTCCTCGCCTCCGAGGTCATATTCCCGGAGGTACCCGCTGTTGTAGGAATAGGTACCAAGAAGCTTTCCGGCGGTGTCCCCCACCGCCAGGCAGGTATCGGTGACGGTGAGGATCCGATCTCCCCGGCCTGTCATGGCCGTCACCAGTCCGTCCGGCACGGCATAGTCCGCCACGGGGTCTTCCTGGGTCAGATCGTAGATCACCAGATTGCTGATAAACACACTGTCCGCCTGCCCCATGGTCACAGCGGCCAGATAGCTGCCGTCCTCCGTCACGCAGGCATCCGCCACAAAGCGGCGGTGGGCGTTGAAAGCGAACAGCACCTGCATATCAGCGCCGTACACATCCACATGGCCCTTGGTACCGCTGATCTGAGTGGTCACGGCCAGCATCCCGGAGCCGTTAAGGTTGGCGGAGACCAGCGGCCCACCGGCGGTCAGTTCCAACCGGGGTCCGGTCTCGTCCAGTACATAAAGGGCCGTGCCGCCAATGTCATAGGCCACGGCCAGACCGCCTCCCTGTCCCAGCGCCGGGGCGTTCATCTTCACGTTGGCGCTCCACACCTCGCTGCCGTCCGGTCCCAGCAGCCGCAGGGACGTATCCGACAGGATGACCAGTGAGTCGGTCCCCACCCGGGCGAAGCGGTTGGTATTGTCCGTATCGTAGTGGTAGACGGTCTTTTCCCCGCCCACCGCCTCCGTACCGTAGGCAAAATACCGGCGGAGAGCGTCGAACCCGGTGCCGTCCCGCCACGCCGCCACAAGCACGAGGCCCAGCACAGCGATGAGCACCAGCAGGAAAATCAGGAACTTCCGCAGCATACGCCGCTTTTTCGGCGGTTCCTTTGCTCCGTCATCGTCATTCCAAATGTCTTTTGTCGTATTTTCAGCCATTGAGCCGTTCATCCTCATACCAAAGTCTTGTCAGGTACAGTCCCCCCGGCGGCACCGTGGGTCCCGCCAGCGTCCGGTCCCGACTTTCCAGAATGGCCGGAATATCCTCCGGCAGGAACTTTCCCTCGGCGGCGTAGAGCACCGTGCCGGTGATGGCCCGCACCATGTTATAGAGGAAGCCGTCGGCGCAGACCTTCAGCTCCAGCAGTTCCCCGCTGCGGGTCACGTCGCACCAGTAGATCGTGCGGACAGTGGTTTTTGTCTCCGTGCCCACGCTGCGGACCGCCGCGAAATCGTGAGTCCCTATGAACTGATGGGCTGCCCGGTTCAGAAATTCCTCGTCCAGACGCTTGGGGTAGAAGTACGCCCGGTTGACATAAAACGGATTCTTCACCCGTGAATTGTAAATGCGGTAAGTATACTCCTTTTTCAGACAGGAACCGATGGCGTTGAAATCCTCCGCCACCTCCAGCGCCTCGCTGACGGCAATATCCTCCGGCGTGTGGGTGTTGATGGCAAAGGGCAACCGCTCCAGGGGGATACGGCTCTCCGTGCGGAAATTGGCGATGTACCGCTCCGCGTGAACGCCGGCGTCCGTGCGGCCGCAGCCGGTGAGGTGCACCGGCGCGCCGGTGATCTTCTCCAACGCCTTTTGCAGCGTCTCGCAGACGGTGACGGCGTTTTTCTGCACCTGCCAGCCGTGGTAGGCCGTTCCATTATACATCAGTTTCAGTGCGATATTACGCATATTGGCTCCTTTAACAGCATCAGCCGTGTTATTTTTCCCAGGAAACGCGCACGTTGTGATCTGTGACCGGCCAGACCTCTTCCACCATCGTCCCATCCTGATCGATCTCATAGGTGCAGACGGTAAAATCATAGGAAAGGCCAAAGCTGTCCCGGCAGAGCAGGTGCAGCTCCACGGTGTCCTCCGGCTGACAGGAAACCGCGATGCCGCCATTCTCCGAAGCCGGGGTATAGTAGACCACATCGGGATCGCCGCTGAAGGTGGACTCCGAAATCTTTGCCGGAAGGGTCTGGACGGCCTCTCCGTTTTTCAGCACCTGAAAAGCAGGGTCAATCACCTCTGTGCCGTACTGCTTTCTGACGCCCAGATCGTATTGAAGCTGGAAGCTCCCTCCCCGATAGGTGGGATCGCCATAACCGCTGCCGTCATTCGTCAGGGGCAGCAGCACAGCAAGGTCACTGTAACTGGTGACCTCTTCCCGGCTGGTCTGACCGCCGGTGGTGATATTCGCCGCGAAGGACACTTCGCCGGTATCCTCCACCGGCAAGCTCACCGGCGCGGAGAACACGCCGCCATTTCCGGACATAGGCTGTTCCGTTGTCCGGCCGTTCTGGGTCACCGCCAGCGCCACCTCCGTGTCCGCCGTCCAGCGGCGGAGGGTGATGCTCATGTCGGCTTGCAGCGTATGACTTTCCGGGTCCAGACCGGTAGGTTCAAAGGAAAAATCCGACAGATTCTCCGTCTGCTCTCGCTGTTTCGCGGACAGGTTCGTGATCTGATCATCCATATCGGAAAGCCGATATGCGATACCATCCAAATTGCTTTTCAGGATCGTCCGCGTATCCACCAGCTCCGCCCGGGTCACAAGCAGGGCGATCAACAGCACCACATTCAGCGCCAGAGAGAGGATCTGAAACCAGTTTTTCTTCATAAGACCGCTCCTTTTACGCAAAGCATTTTCCCTTTACAGAGTTTGTGTTTACAGCGTCTTTTTAGTTTTAGGCGCCCAGTCTCCGCAGGACCACCACCAGCGCCAGAATGACCGCACCGCCCGTCAGAGCAACGTAGTCCCGCCGCTGGTATTTCAGAACGTGGAGCTTGGTGCGGCCCTCGCCGCCGTGGTAGCAGCGGCACTCCATAGCCGTCGCCAGCTCGTCCGCCCGGCGGAAGGCGCTGATAAACAGGGGCACCAAAATGGGCACCAGCGCCTTGGCCTTCTGGAAGATGTTCCCGCTGTCGAAATCCGCGCCACGAGCCTTCTGCGCGGACATGATCTTGTCCGTTTCCTCGATCAGCGTAGGGATGAACCGCAGGGCAATGGCCATCATCATGGCCAGCTCGTGAACGGGAACATGGATCTTTTTCAGGGGGTTCAGCAGGGATTCCAGTCCGTCCGTCAGGCGGATGGGGCTGGTGGTGTAGGTCATCAGGAACGTCCCCATCACCAGCAGCATGATGCGGATGACCATGAACAGCGCGTTTTCAATGCCCTTCACGGAGACCCGGAGGATGCCCCACTCCCAGAGGTAGTGGGTGTCCGGGATGAAGAACATATTGAGAATGCCTGTGAACGCGATGATGAACACCAGCGGCTTCAGGCCCCGCACCAGCGCCCGCAGGCCCACATGGGACACCTTCACGCACGCGGCCAGCGTCACCGCCATGACAGCGTAGCCCATCCAGCCCTTGGCGCTGAACAGCGCAATGATGTACAGCGTCACCAGCAAGATTTTCGTCCGGGGGTCCAGCTTATGGGCGATGGAATTTCCCGGGAAATACTGGCCTAAGGTAATATCCTTCAGCATCCCGCTCCCCCCTTCCGCAGGGCAAGGAGCTGACGCTCCAGCGCCTCCACCGTATAAACAGCCGGGTCGATGTCCACGCCCCGACGCTTCAATTCCATAGCGATCCGGGTGATCTGCGGCACATCCAGACCGGCGGAGAGCAGCTCCTCGCCGCGGGCGAACACCTCTGCGGGTGTTCCCTGCATCAGCACATGGGCGTTTTTCAGCACTAAAATGCGATCCACGTTCCGGGCGATCTCGTCCATGCTGTGGCTCACTAAAATAATGGTCTTTCCCTTGTTACGGTGGTAGTCCCGGATGTTGGCCATGAGGTTTTCCCGGCCCGCTGGGTCAAGGCCCGCCGTGGGCTCGTCCAGTACCAGCACCTCCGGCTCCATGGCCAGTACGCCCGCCAGCGCCACCCGGCGCTTTTGTCCGCCGGACAGCTCAAAGGGGGATTTTTCCAGCTGATCGTCCCGGATGCCCACCAGCTTCGCGGCCTCCCGGACGGCGTGATCCAGCTCGTCTCCGGTTTTTCCCTGATTGGCTGGACCGAAGGCGATGTCCTTGTACACTGTTTCCTCAAACAGCTGATATTCCGGGTACTGGAACACCAGACCCACCTTGAAGCGGACCTCCCGGATCTTTTTCGGCTCCGCCCAGATATTCTTCCCCCGCAGCAGGATCTCTCCTGCCGTTGGCTGGAGCAGACCGTTCAGATGCTGGATCAGGGTGGATTTGCCGGAGCCGGTATGACCGATGATCCCTAAGAATTCTCCCTCGTTCACATCAAAGCTCATGTGCTCCACGGCACTGCGCTGAAACGGCGTTCCGGCGCCATAGGTATGTGTCAGGTCCTTTACCTGTAAAATCGGTTCCAATCCTTCTGTCCTCCGTCAATTCTTCGCCAGAGCCGCGGTAATGGCAGCCGCACATTCGTCCACCGTTAAAGCGTCCAGGGGTACGTCCAGCCCGTCCTTCCGCAGACGGTCCAGCAGGTCCACCGTGTCTGGCACTGTCAGCCCCATGGTCCGCAGCGGCTCTACCTGGGTAAAGACCTCCTTAGGGGTGCCATCCAGCGCGATGCGGCCGTCATCCATGACGATGACCCGGTCCGCCTCCTCTGCCTCGTTCATGTGGTGGGTGATGAGCACCACGGTGATGCCCTTCTCCCGGTTCAGCTTATGAACGGCGGAAAGCACCTCCTGCCGCCCGATGGGATCCAGCATGGCGGTGGCCTCGTCCAGTACGATGCACTCCGGCTCCATGGCGATAACGCCGGCAATGGCCACCCGCTGCTTCTGGCCGCCGGAGAGCAGATGGGGCGCATGGGTCATAAAGGCGGTCATATCCACAGCGGCCAGGGCATCGTCCACCCGGCGGCGAATCTCGTCTGAGACCACGCCTAAATTCTCCGGGGCAAAGGCCACATCCTCCTCCACCACGTTGGCGACGATCTGGTTGTCCGGGTTCTGGAACACCATACCCACCCGACGGCGGATCTCCAGCAGACACGCCTCGTCCTGCGTATCCATGCCCTCCACATACACCTTGCCGCCACAGGGCAGCAAAATGGCGTTCAGGCATTTGGCAAAGGTGGATTTGCCAGAGCCGTTATGCCCCAACACCACCACAAAGCTGCCCTTTTCAATGGCCGTGTCCACGCCCCGCAGGGCCAGGACTGGCTTCTCCCCTTCCTCCGCCGGGTAAGCGAATTCCAGAGCCTTGGTCTCGATCATATCCATGTATCGGATACCTCATTTAACTTGATATTCAATCCAACGGGGCCCGGTAAAAGCCGCCGTAGAAGTTTTCCGTGCGGAGCACGTTGATGATCGCATGGGGGTCCACCTGCAAGATCAGGTGCACGATGTCGCTCTCCTCGTAGCTGGAGATCACGGTGTGCAGGACGCTCATATCCTTGTGGCTGTATCCGCCCACCGCCTTCACGCAGGACATTCCATGCCGGCACCCGCTCACATAGGCCGCCATGATCTCCTCTGCCTTTTGGGTGGTGATCTGAAGCGTCAGCCGCTCGTAGCGGTGGTGGAAGGTCTCTACCGTCTTTGTGGAGATAAACTGAAACAGGATGGAGTAGCCTGCGTACAGCCAGCCGAACAGATAGCCAAAGATGCACAAAATACAGGCATTGAACACAAAAACATAGGACCAGATGGATTTTCCGGTCTTATTGGAGACATACAGCGCGATAAAATCCGTGCCACCAGTGGAGGCATTTCCCTTCAGGGCCAGAACGATGCTGATCCCCATGAGGAAGCCACCGAACACCGCGCTGAGCAGAATATCGTCGAAGATCGGCGGCAGAGAGAAGTATTTCAGGAATAAGCTGGTCATGCCTACTTGCAGAAGGGAAAAAAGCGTGAATCTCGGGCTGATGCTGCGGTAGCAGAGGACCGCCACCGGCAAATTCAGAGCCACCAGCGCGAGGGAGGTAGAGATGGACCCGCCGTAAAGTGATGCCGCCCGGTCGATCAAAATAGCAACGCCTGTAAAGCCGCCGGAAAGCAGTCCGGCAGAATGGACAAAGCTTTCGATCACAAACGTCTGCAGCAGCGAAGAACACAAGACCGCAAAAAATGTGATCACATACCGCAGATGCTTATTCTTCGTTTTTAGCATAGCCGCTCCTTGTTCAACTGTTTATTACTCAGAAAACCATCGTCCAGTGGCGCCACAGGGCAGCGCCATGCCGGTAGCCGTTACCGGCAGACCCAGCTCGTCCCAGCTGACGGTGCCGCCGTACTTCTCCGCCACCAGCAAATGTAGCAGATACCCAAGCACACTGGGAGCCAGGCCCGTGGTGTAGGAGTTGATGAGCACGAACAACGGCTTGTCCGACAGAACCCCGGCGCAGAGCTTCACAAAGGGATACAGGCTCTCTTCCAGCTTCCATACCTCGCCGCCGGGTCCCCGGCCGTAGCTGGGCGGGTCCATGATGATCGCGTCATAGGTCTTGCCACGGCGGATCTCCCGCTCTACGAACTTGGCGCAATCATCCACGATCCAACGGATGGGCGCATCGGAAAGGCCGGAGAGCCGGGCGTTGTCCTTGGCCCAGGCCACCATGCCCTTGGCCGCGTCCACGTGGCAGACGGCAGCGCCGGCCTTGGCGCAGGCCACCGTAGCGCCGCCGGTATAGGCGAACAGGTTCAGCACCCGGATGGGACGGTCAGCCTTGCGGATCTTGTCCATGACAAAATCCCAGTTCACCGCCTGCTCCGGGAACAGGCCCGTATGCTTGAAGTTCATGGGCTTGACCTGGAAGGTCAGATCCTTATAATGCACCTGCCAGCTTTCCGGCAGAGCCTTTTTCTCCCAGTGTCCGCCGCCGGTCTGACTGCGGAGATACCGTGCGTTGGCCCGTTTCCACTCCGGCAGACGCCGGGGCGTTTCCCAGATGGCCTGGGGGTCCGGACGCACCAGATACTGCTTGTCCCAGCGTTCCAGCTTTTCACCGCCGCCGCAGTCCAGCAGCTCATAATCCTGCCATTGATCCGCGATCCACATAGATGGTTCCTCCTCCATGTCCCGCAAAGCACCGAGGGACATACTTTCTCATAATAAATTATTTTATTATACCTTTTTTATCTTGCCCGGTCAACCAAATTCCATCAATTTTGTCCGTCCGGTCCCCTGCAAGCAGCAAAAAAGAGAGCCGCCGAAGCGACTCTCTTCAAAATCAGATGTTTGCGCACAGGGACTTGGGTTTGGTAAGCTTGGCAGATACAGACGTCCGGACCTTCGGCAAGTCGGCAGGCGGCTCCCGCCGCTCCGACAGGCGTTCTCTTGCCACCGCCAGCATCAGCTTGATCCGATTCTCCTGGTTGACCCGCGTGGCGCTGGGGTCGTAGTCGATGGGGGTGATATTGGCCTCCGGATACAGTTCCCGGATCTTATTCACCATACCCTTGCCGCAGATGTGGTTGGGCAGGCAGCCGAAGGGCTGGGCGCAGACGATGTTCTCATACCCGGAGCGCACCAGCTCCAGCATTTCCGCCGTCAGCAGCCATCCCTCCCCCATCTTGCAGCCCATGCCGATGGTGTGGCTCTGCTCCGGCAGCTTGATCAGCTCACTGAAGGGCATGGGGGCGTGGTAGCCCGCGTCCTTGAGAGTCTTGATGATGACCTTCTCCATGCCCGCGATGAGGGTCAGCGCCGCTTCCGCAGCGGTTTTCTCCACCAGAGAGCCACCGTAGAGCCGCACGGTCTCCGCCATGTTGTAGGCGCAATATTGCACGAAGCCCATCAGCCCCGGCAGGTTCACCTCGCAGTCCTGAGAGGCCAGGAACTTTTCCAGTTCGTTGTTACCCAAAGGTGAATATTTAACGTAGATCTCCCCCACTACGCCCACCTTGACCTTGGGCACCCGCCGTACCGGGATGGCGGCAAACTCCGCCGCGATCTTCGGCATGACGGCTTTCATCTCCCGACCGGAATAGCCCTTATCATGGCGGACCTCATCGCAGAGAATGTCCAGCCACTTGTTTTGCAGCCGCTCCGCTGCCCCAGCTTCCAGCTCATAGGGCTGAGTCTGGGCCCGGAGGGTCATCAGCAGGTCGCCGTAGTAGATGGCAGCCAGAGCCTGCCGCATGAATTTCAGATCCATGGGCATGCTGCTGTCCTTTTCCAGACCGGAGAAGTTCAGGCTCAGCACGGGGATGTTGCCGTAGCCTGCTTTTTCCAGAGCCTTCCGCAGCAGGAAAATATAGTTGGACGCCCGGCAGCCGCCGCCGGTCTGGGTGATGATGAGGGCGGTGTGGTCCAGATCATACTTGCCGGAATCCAATGCGTCCAAAAACTGGCCGATGACCAACAGCGCCGGATAGCAGGTGTCATTATGGACGTATTTCAGTCCCAGTTCCGCCACCCGCTCGCCGCAGTTGCCCAGCAGCTCCACCTGATAGCCATGGTTCTCCATGCTGGCTGCCAGAATGCGGAACTGCACCGGCGCCATATTGGGAATGAGAATTTTATGGGTCTTTTTCATGTCCGGTGTAAACCGGGGATAGGTCTGTTCCATATCAGGTCTCCTCCTGTTCCTCCAGCGCCGCAAACAGGCTCCGCAAGCGAATACGCACCGCGCCCAGATTGGTGATCTCGTCGATTTTCAGCTGGGTATACAGCTTGCCGCCCTCCCGCAGAATTTCACGGGTCTCGTCTGTGGTGATGGCGTCCACACCGCAGCCGAAGCTCACCAGCTGCACCAGATCCATATCCGGCTGGGAGCAGCAGTACTTCGCCGCCGCGTAGAGCCGGGCGTGATAGGTCCACTGGTTCAACACCGTGGTCTTGAACGGCTCTGCCAGCTGAGAAACGGAATCCTCCGTGATGACTGCCGCGCCGAATTGGGTGATGAGGGTGTCGATGCCGTGGTTCACCTCAGGGTCCACGTGGTAGGGCCGGCCTGCCAGAACGATGATCCTGCGGCCCTCCTTCCGGGCGGTGGCCATGATCTCCGTCCCCTTCTCCCGGATCTGCTTCATGTGACGCTCATATTCTCCGTAGGCCGCCTCCACCGCCGCCTTGATCTCTCCGTGGGGAATGGGGCCAAACTCCCGCTCCATCACGGCGGTCATCTTCTTTGTGAAATCGTGGGGTCGGTGGATGCCCACATAGTCGTAAATGAATTTCGTGTTCTTCAGACAGTCGCAGTTGCCCGCCAGAACCTCCGGGTAGTAGGCCACCACCGGGCAGTTGTAGTGGTTCTGGCCCAGACCCTCGTCGATGTTGTAGGTCATGCAGGGGTAAAAAATGGCATCCACCCCCAGCTTGGCCAGAAATTCAATGTGGCCGTGGGCCAGCTTCGCCGGGAAGCAGGCGGTATCGCTGGGGATGCTCCCCTGCCCCTCAAGATACAGCTTTCGACTGGACATAGGGCTGTGGACCACCTGGAAGCCAAGTTTTGTGAAAAACGTGTGCCAGAAGGGATACAGTTCCCAGAAGTTCAGACACAGGGGCAACCCGATCCGCCCCCGCCGGTTCTCCCCCGGCTTGTAGCCCAAAATCAGCTGCCGCTTATATTCATACAGATTCCAGCGATCATCGTCCTTTTTGCCGGTGATGGGCCGCTCACAGCGGTTGCCACTGATGAGCCGCCCGCCATCGGAGAAGGTGTTGACGGTAAGCTGACAGTTGTTTCCGCACTGGCCGCAGCTTCGGCTCTCTGTTTCCCGATGGAAAGCCCGCAACTCCTGCTCCGTCAGGAGTGTACTGTGGTTTCCCTTCACAGCCTTTTTCATGCCGTACAGGGCCGCGCCATAGGCTCCCATGAGGCCCGCGATGTTGGGGCGGATCACCTCAAGGCCCATTTCTTTCTCGAAGGCCCGGAGAACGGCCTCGTTATAAAACGTGCCCCCCTGCACCACCACATGACGGCCCAGCTCCTCCGGCGAGGAGGCCCGGATCACCTTGTAGATGGCGTTTTTCACCACAGAAATAGACAGTCCCGCGGAGATGTTTTCCACGGAGGCGCCGTCCTTCTGGGCCTGCTTCACGCTGGAGTTCATAAACACCGTGCACCGGCTGCCCAGATCCACGGGCCGGTCCGCAAACAGGCCCAGTTTCGTAAAGTCCTTCACATCGTAGCCCAACGCCTGAGCGAAGGTCTGCAAAAAGCTGCCGCAGCCGGAAGAACAGGCTTCGTTGAGGAAAATGTCGCTGATGGCGCCGTTTTCGATCTTGAAGCACTTCATGTCCTGACCGCCGATGTCGATGATGAAGTCCACATCCGGCATAAAATGCTTGGCGGCGGTAAAGTGGGCTACGGTCTCCACCACGCCGAAGTCCGCATGGAAGGCAGCCTTGGCCAAATCCTCGCCGTAGCCGGTGGTGGTGACGGACGCCACATTCAGCTTGGGATGGCTCTCATACAACCCCAGCAGCACGGTTTTCAGCAGGGCGATGGGGTCCCCCTGATTGGGCCGGTAGTCGGTGAACAGCAGCTCCGCGTTCTCGTCGATGACCGCCACCTTCACCGTGGTGGAGCCTGAATCGATGCCGATGTGGACGGGCTTGGCGTAGTCCGTCGGGAAGTCCGCCTGAGGCACTGTTGCCTTGGCGTGGCGGGCTTTGAACGCGTCATATTCCGCCTGATTTTCAAAGAGGGGCGGCTGGGAGCGGTAGGTCTCCGACATGCCGCGCTGTTCCAGCAGCTCCGCTGTTTTCAGTAGGTCCCAGGTCTCCTCAGCGTAAAATGCCGCACCCAGGGCCACGAACAGCAAGCTGTTCTCTGGGCAGGTGCCGGTGACGCCCAGTGTCTCGTCAAAGCTCTGCCGCAGACACTTGGAAAAGGTCAGCGGCCCGCCCAGGTACAGAATGTGGCCCTTGATGGGCCGTCCCTGCGCCAGACCCGCGATGGTCTGGTTCACCACCGCCTGATAAATGCTCTTGGCGATGTCGGCGGATTTGGCTCCCTGATTGATGAGAGGCTGGATGTCGCTCTTGGCAAACACGCCGCAGCGGGAGGCGATGGTATAGGTCTTTTCCGCTGTCTGGGCGGCTTTGTCCATCTCCTCCGCGCCCATTTTCAGCAGCGTGGCCATCTGGTCGATGAAGGCACCGGTGCCGCCTGCGCAGGAGCCGTTCATCCGAACCTCCATACCGTTGGTCAGAAAGAGGATCTTGGCATCCTCGCCGCCCAATTCGATGATAACGTCCGTCCCCGGTGCCAGACGGTTGGCCGCCACCCGGGTAGCGAACACCTCCTGCACAAAAGGAGCCTTTACACTCTCCGCCATGCCCATGCCGGCAGAGCCGGAGATGGCAAACACCGCCTCCCGGCCGCAACGCTCCGCCACCCGCCGTAGAAGCTCTGCGGATTTCTCTACAATATGGCTGTAATGCCGCTCGTATGTATGGTATATCAAGTTGTTCCGGTCATCCAACACCACGCATTTAATGGTGGTGGAGCCTACGTCAAGTCCGACCCGCAAGGGGAGTTCCTCCTTTAGGGGCCATTCAGCCCCACATTAACTTATTACCAATATTTTACGTTTCTCCGCCGTAATTCTCAATGTGAAAAACATGGAATTTTTGTGAATATTCCGTTAAGAAATCGGTTACTCTCTCGGACTTTCTTCATTTGACAGCCTATGTTATACTATAAAAAACATGCTTTTTCAGAAGGGAAGTTTCCGTTATGACGTCTGTTTTGATGCACACCTGCTGCGCCCCCTGCTCCCTCAGCTGTATCGATCCGCTCCGGGCCGAAGGGATCGAACCGGTAGCCTTTTGGTACAACCCGAACATTCATCCGTGGAAGGAATATGAAGCCCGGCGAGACTGTCTGCTGGCCTACGCTCCCACCATTGAAATGCAGGTCATTGTAGATGAGGACTACGGTCTTAGAACGTTTGTAGAGCACGTTGCAAGCGATATTGACCACCGCTGCACCTACTGTTATCAGCACCGGCTGGAGGAAACGGCCCGGTACGCGGCGGAGCACGGCTATGCGGCCTTTACCTCCACCCTGCTGGCCAGTCTCTATCAGGATCACGACGGCATCAAGGCCGCGGCGGAGAAATACGCCCGGCAGTACGGCGTGGAATTTCTCTACCGGGATTTCCGGCCCAATTTCCGGGCAGGAAATCAGCGGGCCAGAGAGCTTGGCTTTTATACGCAGAAGTACTGCGGGTGTGTCTTTTCCGAACAGGACCGCTACCAGAAGCAGATCGACCGGGACAAGAAAAAATTCGCGGAGCAGGCATAAGCCCGCCCCGTTTTGTAGCAGAAAAGAGCTTTTAGATGAAAAATCAGTTGCAGGGGATCGCGCTGATCCTGTTTGCCGGTATGCTGATGCTGTATGCCCCGCTCTCTCCCTGGCTCCCCATCCTCGGCAGTCTCCTCTCCGATCTTATCAGCCTTGTGGGACTGGCTTTCGCCATTGCGGGACTGGTATGGTGTTTCAAAAAGGAAGACTGACCGGTTTCAATTCCCATTTCCAGAGCGTTTTTGTTCCGCAAACCGCTGATTTTTGTCAAAAACCCCCGCCGTATGACTACGGCGGGGGTTTTGCTGTTCAACTATTCAAATCAGTTCCGCAGGCTGTGGAGCGGGGCCGGGATGCGGCCGCCCCGCTGGATGAAGTCGGCACTGGATTCCTTGTGCACCGGCATCACCGGTGCGCTACCCAGCAGACCGCCCATTTCCACCGTGTCTCCCACGTTCTTGCCGGGGGTGGGCAGAATACGGACGGCAGTGGTCTTGTTGTTCACCATACCGATGGCCGCCTCGTCCGCGATGATGGCGGAGATGGTCTCCGCCGGGGTGTCTCCGGGCACGGCGATCATATCCAGACCCACGGAGCAAACACAGGTCATGGCCTCTAACTTATCCACGCACAGCGTCCCCGCCTTAGCAGCGGCGATCATACCCTCGTCCTCGCTGACGGGGATAAAGGCACCGGACAGTCCGCCCACGGAGGAGGACGCCATGACGCCGCCCTTCTTCACAGCGTCATTCAGCAGGGCCAGTGCAGCGGTAGTGCCGTGGGTGCCGCAGACCTCAAGGCCCATTTCCTCCAAAATACGGGCCACGGAGTCGCCAATAGCCGGGGTAGGAGCCAGGCTCAGGTCCACGATACCGAAGGGGGTATCCAGACGGCTGCTGGCCTCCTTAGCCACCAACTGACCCATACGGGTCACCTGGAACGCCGTCTTTTTCACGGTTTCCGCCACCACGTCAAGGGGCTGGCCCTTCACGGACTGCAAGGCATGGTACACCACGCCCGGACCAGAAACGCCCACGTTGATGACCCGCTCCGCCTCGCCTACGCCGTGGAAGGCGCCGGCCATGAAGGGGTTGTCCTCCACGGCGTTGCAGAACACCACCAGCTTGGCGCAGCCAAGACCGTCCCGGTCCGCCGTCCGGGCGGCGGTATCCTTGATGATGCGGCCCATGAGCTTCACGGCATCCATATTGATACCAGCCCGGGTGGAGCCAACGTTGATGCTGGAGCACACCAGCTCCGTCCGGTCCAGCGCCTCCGGAATGGAGCGGATCAGCTTTTCATCGGCAAGGGTCATCCCCTTCTGCACCAGTGCTGAATAGCCGCCAATAAAGTTGACGCCACAGGTCTTTGCCGCCCGGTCCAGCGCCAGTGCGAAGGGCACATAGTCCTCCGTCTCGCTGGCTCCGGCCACCAGAGCCATGGGGGTCACGGAGATCCGCTTATTCACAATGGGGATCCCGAATTCATGCTGGATGTCCTCGCCGGTCTTGACCAGCTTTTCCGCGTACCGGGTGATTTTCTCGTAGATCTTATCGCAGGCCTTCTTCACATCGGGATCGCAGCAGCTCAGGAGGGAAATGCCCATGGTGATGGTACGGATGTCCAAGTGCTGCTGGTCGATCATAGCGATGGTAGAGAGGATCTCTTTTTGATTCAGCATCGTTCTCTCTCCTTATATTCTGTGCATGGCATCGAAAATTTCTTCCCGCTGGATGCGGATGGACAGCTCCATCCCCTCCCCCAGCTCCCGGAGCTTGGCAGCCAGTTCCTCAAAGCCAACGTTGGCATTGGCGGCATCCACTGCCATGACCATGGTGAACTTACCGTCCAAAATGGTCTGGGAAATATCCAGCACGTTGACGTTCATCTCCGCCAGCTTGATGCACACGGCGGCGATAATACCTACCTTATCCTTTCCGATCACTGTTACAATTGCGTTCATACCTATCTCCATTCCGCCGCTTGATACGGCTTATTTAATGATTCCCAAACAGTCAAAGGGACACGGGGAACCCATACCGGCTTCCCCGTGTTCCGCTATATCACTCAGATCTCGTCAAAGAATTTGGCGTGGATGGCCCGGACTGCCCGGTCCACATCCTCCTCGTCCAGCAGGACGGAGACTCGGATCTCAGAGGTGTTGATCATCTGGATGTTGATGCCCGCCTCATACAGCGCTTCAAACATCCGGGCGGCCATGCCGCAGTTGGTCATCAGGCCCGCGCCCACGATGGAGACCTTGCCGATGTTGCCGTCCACCTCGATATGGTCAAAGCATAGAACCTCCTGATTTTCCGTCAGGATCGCCTGGGCGTCCTCCAGATCCTTTTCGTGAACAGTAAAGGAAATATCCTTGCTGTCCTCCCGGCCAATGGACTGCAAAATGAGATCCACGTTGATGTTATGCTTGCTCAGCAGGTCAAACACCTGAAATGCGACGCCGGGATTGTGCCGCAGCCCGATCAGCGCGATCCGCGCGATGCTGGTATCCTTCGCTACACCGGCGATGGTCGTCTTTTCCACTTTTGTGACCTCCTTCACTTTGGTTCCGGGTTTTCTCTCCAAACTGGAGAGCACTTCCAGATCCACCCGGAACTTCTTCGCCAGCTCCACGCTGCGGTTGTGGAGCACGCCGGCCCCTTGAGACGCCAGCTCCAGCATTTCATCATAGGTGATCTCGTCCAGATGCCTGGCGTTGGGCACGATCCGGGGATCCGCAGTGTAAACACCGTCCACATCCGTGTAGATCTGGCACAGTTTGGCCCGGAACGCCGCCGCCAGCGCCACCGCGCTGGTGTCGCTGCCGCCCCGGCCCAAGGTCGTAACATCCCCGGCCCGGTCCATTCCCTGAAAGCCCGTGATCAGTACGATCCTGTGCTGATCCAGCTCCGCCTGGACCCGCTCAGAATCGATCCGCTTGATCCGGGCGTCCCCGTGGACGGCGGTGGTCTGGATCCCCACCTGCCAGGCGGTCAGGGACACGCAGGGCAGGCCCATGGATTCCAGCGCCATGGCACACAAGGCTACGGAGATCTGCTCGCCTGTGGACAACAGCATATCCATTTCCCGCTTGGAAGGGTGGGAATTGATCTCCTCCGCCTTGGCAATGAGGTCATCCGTGGTATCTCCCTGTGCGGAAAGCACCACCAGTACATCGTTGCCCTCCAAATAAGTTTCCGCAATGATACCGGCAACGTTGCGGATCCGCTGGGCGTCCCGCACACTGCTGCCGCCGAATTTCTGTACGATCAAGCTCATGGTTGTTCCCTCTTTGCTTCAGATTGCCGCCAGTCCATTGAAATCTTACCGACCGGCAGCAGGGTCCACTCCATCATACGCGGGAAGCCGGGATTGGGGAATCAATCCAGCACCCGCATCTTTGCCAGCGTGGGCAGGTAAGCCGCCAGCTGCTCCGCATCCGTGCCGGTGATGGGCGGCGTGATAAAGGCGGTCTCCGTGCCCTGTTCCAGCAGCTTTGCGCTATGTAAGGCCTCCGGAAGGGTGTCCGCTCCCACTCGGAAGTACCAACGGTTCTTCAGCGTCAGTGGCGAGGTAAAGCCGCCGGTATCGGCGCTCCAGCCGATCTCCGGCCGGTGGCGCTCCTCCTGCAAACACTCGATCACATCCGCTACACAGGCAGAGGCGGTGGGCAGTTCGCCTGCGCCCTTGCCGTAAAACATGACCTCACCGGTAGCGTTGCCCCGGACCATCACCGCGTTGAACACGTCGTTCACGTCGGAAATGGGGTTGTCCATGGGGATCAGGTGCGGCGCCACATAGGCGGTACGGCGGCCGCCCTCCAGCCGCAGGCAGCGACCCAGCAGCTTGATGCGGTAGCCGTGGCGTCCGGCGATCTCCACATCTTTCAGATCTATGCCGGTAATACCCTCCATGGGCACCTGCGCCGGGTCCACCTGATGTCCAAAGGCCAGATCCGCTAAAATACAGATCTTCCGGCCAGCGTCGATGCCCTCCACGTCCGCCGTGGGGTCCGCCTCCGCATAACCCTTTTCCTGCGCCAGCTTCAAAACCTCGGCAAACGACGCGCCCTCCTTCACCATCTTTGTGAGGATAAAGTTGGTTGTGCCATTCAGGATGCCGTAGATCTCATCCACGCGGTTGGCCGCCATGCACTGGGTCAGGGGATGCAACACAGGGATGCCGCCGCCCACGCTGGCCTCGAACAAGTAATTCACATGGTTTTTCCGGGCCAGTTCCAACAGTTCGCAGCCATGCTCCGCCACAAGCTGCTTGTTGGCTGTGACCACGTGCTTGCCTGCCATGAGGCACCGGCGGGTGTACTCATAGGCGGCCTCCACGCCGCCGATGGTCTCCACCACCACCCGGATCTCGCCGTCATGCTCGATCTCCCGGAAATTCTCGGTCATCAAGTGCTGATACGGATCGGCCCGCAGCTTCCGGACCAGCGCCGTTTTCACGGACAGTGGCTGGCCCAGCTTATGCTGGATGGGGGCCGTGTTGGCCTCTACTACCTTCACAACACCGGTCCCAACGGTACCCAATCCCAGAATTGCGATCTTGATCATCGTTGCTCCTCCCTTATCCGGCCAGGATCTCGAATTTGATAACGTTGTCCAATGCGGAAATGTCGGTGATCAGCTGTTCCAGAGACTTCTCCATAGCGGAGGTCTCAGCGGAAATAGTCACGGCTGCGCAGCCGTTGGTAGGAATACTCTGATTGATGGTCAGGATGTTGGCTCCAGAAGCGGCAAACACGCTCAAAACGCTGGAAAGCGTACCAGACACATCCTTCAACAGGGTGTAAAATGTAATGATATGCTCAGACTTCATATCGTTGAAGGGCTGCACCGCGTCCTTGTACTTATAAAAAGCGCTGCGGCTGATGCCGGCCATTTTAGTGGCTGCGCCCACCGTGTCCGCCTCGCCGGTCTGCATCATCCGCTTGGCTTCCGCCACCCGGATAAAGATCTCCGGCAGAGCCTCTGCCGCCACCAGATAATATTTGATTTTTCTTGCCATATCGTCCACCTCTTACGGTCATTTGTCTTTGGATGGTTCTATTTTATCAGCTTTCCTAACAGCTTGCAACCGAAATCGGCAAAGACTTCCTTGTGGGATTTGAAAAAAATTCACCGAAATGTCCGCCGTTTACGGTCAAATTGTCGAAAAAGGTCATATATGAAAAGACAGGAGCGGCTTTCCCTCCTGCCTTTTCCATATTTTCTCGCCGTCAGGCCCTTTTGAAACAGTTTTTACTCCGCTGCGTAAACGGCTTTCATACCTTTATACGTCTCATAGCAGTCCAGCTTGGAGACCACCTCAAAGGGGGCGTGCATGGCCAGCACCGGTACGCCGGCGTCCAGCGTTGTAATATTGCGGTTGGCCATATACATGGCCACGGTGCCGCCGCCGCCGGCATCCACCTTGCCCAGCTCCGCGATCTGCCAGATGACCTTGGCCCGGTCAAAGATACCCCGGACATAGCCCACCGTCTCGGCACTGGCATCGCTGGCGCCGGACTTGCCACGGGCGCCGGTGTACTTGCACAGGCCAATGCCGTAGTTCAGATAGGCGGCGTTCTTCTTCTCAAACACCTCGCCAAAGTTGGGATCGTAGGCCGCCGTCACGTCGGCACTGAGGCAGAAGGAATTCTCCAGGCACACCCGCAGGGCCGCCCCCTGAGCCTCGCACAGATCCTCCATAAAGGTGTCGAAGGCAGCGGACTGCATACCGGTCACGCCGTCGGAGCCGATCTCCTCCTTGTCCGCCAGCACACAGACGGCGGTTTTGGCAGGCGTCTTGTCCAGGTCCAGCAGCGCTTTCAAGGCGGCATAGCCGCAGACGCGGTCGTCATGGCCGTAGGAGCCGATCATAGAGCGGTCCAGGCCGATCTCCGTGGCCTTCACAGCCGGCACTGCTTCCAGTTCAGCGGAGGTGAAATCGTCCTCGGTGATGCCGTATTTCTCGTTCAGCAGCTGCATCACAGCCAGCTTCACCCGGTCGGAGCCTTCATCGTCTCCGATGGGCTTGCTGCCCAGCAACAGATTGAGCTGTTCGCCCACGATCCCCTCAGCCAGCGGCTTCTTGCTCTGCTCCTGACCCAGATGGGGCAGCAGGTCCGTGATGACCAGCTTGGGATCGCCTTCATCGCCGCCGATGTTCACCGTGACGGTGGTGCCATCCGTCAGCGCCACCACGCCGTGAAGCTCCATCGGGATGGTCACCCACTGGTACTTGCGGATGCCGCCGTAGTAGTGGGTCTTGAAATAGGCCAGCTCATTGTCCTCGTACAGAGGATTGGGCTTCAGATCCAGCCGGGGAGAGTCGATGTGGGCTGCGGCGATCTGGGTGCCTTCGCTCATGGGCTTGCTGCCGATATGGGCCAGCAGCACGCTCTTCCCCCGGTTGCAGACATACACCTTGTCTCCGGCCTTCAATGCCTGTCCCCGGACCAAGGGCTTGTATCCGGCCTGCTCTGCAAGGCGGACCGTCTCCGCCGCGCAGAGACGCTCGGTCTTGCCTGCATCCAGAAACGCCATATATTCCTTGCAGTAGGCTTCCATCTGCTCCAGCTCCGCCGCGTCCACACGGTCAAAACCGTTTTTGCGGCTGCTCAGCAGCTTTTCCTTCAATGCCTTGTTGCTATCAGACATAGTATCCTCCTTCGAGACTGTCGATAAAGTGGTAAATTCTCCGCGGCGGTAAGGTAAGGCAGCCGCTAACGGCTCCTGTCTGTCGTTTACCGGCTGGCTTCATTCTTTTCCTCCCGGAGCTCTCCGATGAGGCGGCGGAAGAAATCTCTGGCGATCTCCCGGAAATCCTCCGGCGTCTCAGCGGTGTTACTCAGCTCATAGTCGCACTTACCGCGGTAGAATTCGTCGGATTTCTGGGCGGAGATCCGCATACGGGCATAGCGCTCATCAATGCCGTCCCGGGCCATGATCCGCCGCACCCGCAGCTCCGCTGGGGCCGTGACAGCCACGGTCCGGTCACACAGGGCCTCCGCGCCGCTTTCGATCAGGTTGATGGCATCCACCGCCACCAGCTCACCGGTCTGACAGCGGCGCTGCACTTCTGGCACAACGAACTGGTAAATGACCTCATTGAGCTGCGCCATCCGTTCCTTGTTCTCAAAGACCAGTTCACCCAGCTTCTTGCGGTTCAGCGCACCGTCGGAGTTGAACACGCCGTGGAATCTCACCTCAATGGCGTGGCGCAGCTCCGCGCTGTCCCGGAGCATCTCATGGTATACCTCGTCGCAGTCGATGACCCGGCCGCCCAGGTCCCGGATGGCCTCCAGCGCGCTGGTCTTGCCGGAGCCGGTACCGCCGGTGATGCCAATGACCACTCGCTTCTGTCCTGCGGCGATGGTCTTGAAGCCCGCCGCCTTCTTCAACCGGTTGCTGATGGCAAGTCCAAGGCCCTGACTGTCCGGGCACTGGGCATAGATCTGGGTCGCGTCCTTGCTGTCAAAGGCCCGCAGTGCGTCAAACACCCGCTGGGCCTGGATCCGCTTATCCTGACTGGGACCCAGACATTCCACTTCCTGTTCCTTGAACAGCTCCGCGAATTCGTCAAAGCAGATGACGCCGTCACCGGGCTTCACCATCTGCAAAATGGTCCGGGCGGAAGCCTCCGCCGGGCCGGTGACAACGGTCACCGGGGCCTTGGGTGCATAATGGCGATACTTCATGCCGGGAGCCTTGGGCTGCTCCCCGTCCTTCAGCCGCTCCGTTACGGCCTTATCCACCGCCACGGGGCCAACGACCTCTTCCAATGCCTCCAAAGGCAGTCCGCCGGGTCTCAGCAGACGGGGCGGTGTGCAGGTCAGATCCAAAATGGTAGATTCCACGCCCACCTGACAGGGGCCGCCGTCCACCACGGCGTCGATCTTGCCCTCCATGTCCTCCATCACATCCGCCGCAGTGGTGCAGCTGGGACGGCCGGAGGTGTTGGCGCTGGGCGCGGCCACGGGAACGCCTGCCTCCCGGATGATGGACAGTGTCACCTGATGGTCCGGGCAGCGGACGCCCACGGTGTCCAATCCCGCTGTGGTGGCGTCCGGCACGACGGGTTTCCGTTTCAGGATCATGGTCAGAGGACCGGGCCAGAATTTCCGGGCCAGCGTATACGCCAGCGGTGGCACGTCCTCGCAGTACCGGGGCAGCCATTGCGGTCCCGGAATATGGATGATGAGAGGGTTGTCCTGCGGACGGCCCTTGGCCTCGAAGATCTTGTTAACAGCCTCTGCGTCCAGTGCATTAGCACCCAGACCGTAGACCGTTTCCGTGGGAATTCCCACCAGTCCCCCCTGCCGCAGGATGTCTGCCGCTGCGGAGATCTGATCCTCGATGATCTTTTGCTGACCCTTGGTGTCCCGCAGGTCAAAATATCGTGTATGCATCATTTCTCGCCTCGAATTATCTTATATTCAACGCCGCCGGGCGTCTACTCTCAAAGTATGCTCACTCTGCTTCCCGTCCCTGTTTCAGCTTCTCTGCCTGATCCGCCGTCACCAGCGCGTCGATCAGCTCGTCCAGTGCGCCGTCCATGATGGCGTCGATCTTATAAAGCGTCAGGCCGATGCGGTGGTCCGTCACCCGTCCCTGCGGGAAATTATAAGTGCGGATCCGCTGGGAACGGTCCCCGCTGCCCACCTGACTGCGGCGCTCCGCGTCATAGGCGCTCTCCCGCTTTTCCCGCTCCGCCTCGTACAGCCGGGAGGCCAGCAGACGCATGGCCTTCTCCCGGTTCTGAAACTGGCTGCGCTCCTCCTGACACTCGGCGATCATGCCGGTGGGCTTATGGATCAGCCGCACGGCGGAGGAGGTCTTGTTCACGTGCTGTCCGCCGGCGCCACTGGCCCGGTAGACCTGCATTTCAATATCTGCGGGGTTCAGTTCCACGTCCACCGGCTCCATCTCCGGCAGCACTGCCACCGTGGCGGCACTGGTGTGGATACGGCCGCCGGATTCCGTCTCCGGCACCCGCTGGACCCGGTGGACGCCGGATTCAAACTTCAGCCGGGACCAGGCCCCGTCCCCCTCAATGACGGCGGAGCAGTCCTTCACGCCGCCAAGCTCCGTTTCGTTGATGCTGGCGATCTCCAGCTTCCAGCCGTGGCTCTCGGCGTACATGGTATACATCCGCAGAAGGGAATGGGCGAACAGGGCGCTTTCCTCGCCTCCGACGCCGCCCCGGATCTCCAGGATCACGTTTCGGCTGTCGTTAGGATCTCTTGGCAGCAGGAGGATCGTCAGCTTTTCCCTCAGCTGTTCCAGTTCTTCCTTGGCTTCCGCCAGTTCGTCCTGGGCCATTTCCTTCATTTCCGGGTCATGGAGCAGTTCCTCTGCCTCCCGGCGGCGGCTGTCCGCCGTCTGATAAGCCCGGTAGGTCTCCACCACCGGCAGCAGTTCCTTCAATTCCCGGTTCACCTGACGCAGCTTCTCTGCGTCGCCATACACCCGAGGATCGCCCAACTGGGATTCCAGATCCTCATACCGGAGGTCCAGATCCTTTAATTTATCCAGCATAGCTGTGCTCCTTTCTCAAATGTTGAAATTTGAAAAGGAGTGTCGCTATTCCTCCTCCGCCAGCAGTTCCCGGATCTGCCGGAGAAATTCCTCCTGCCAAAAGGTGTGGCCCACATGTCCCACCCGCAGGGATGTGGCCGCCTGATGGGGCTTTCCCGTATACTGATCCATCTGCCGGTAAATATCCTCGCTCTTGTGCTCGCTGCCGCGGGTCAGCACATAGGCCACCCGCTTCATCTCTCCGCCGTGGTTTTTGAGGAAACTGCGGATCACGCTGCTGCACCGCCCGGCCCACACCGGGGTACCAACAATGACCAACCGGTAATTTTCCAGCTTTCGTTCCGTTTCAAAGGGCAGAACGTCAGGGCAGTCCTTTCGCATGGCGTCCATGCCGCTGCGGAGCCAACCTCGCAGACCGCTCCGCTCCACGCCATCGGTCAATGCCACCAGCTCCGCGTCCATTTCTTTGGCGATGGTCTCCATCACCCGTTTGGTATTCCCCGTTCGGGAATAGTAAATGCAGAGTACATCCCGCATGTTTTCACCTCTGTTTCTTATGCCTCGCCCGCCGCTTCGCTGAGCTCCTCCCAGCGGAGGTACAGGGCATCCAGCTCCGCCTGGGCAGCGTCCTTATCCGCCACCAGCGCATTGAGCTTTTCATAGTCGCAGGCGTTGGCCTCCATTTCAGCGTCCAGCGCCCCGATCCGCTCCTCCGCTTTGGCGATCTCCCGCTCGCAGATGGTCAGCTGCCGCCGGGCCGCCTGCTGCGCCCGGTCACCCCGGACCGGTTTTTCTGTAACCGTCTTTTCCTTTACAGGCTTTGGTGCTTCTGTTTTTTCCGCTTCTTCCTGCGCCTTCACCTGCCGGTACTGAGCAAAGCCCATGGGATAGTCGGTAATGGTGCCATTCGCCACCTCCCAGATCCGGGTGGCGAAGCGGTTGATGAAGTACCGGTCATGGCTGACGAACAGCAGCGTGCCGTCATAGGCCTCCACCGCCTCCTCGATCCACTCTCTGGAAGCAATGTCCAGATGGTTGGTAGGCTCGTCCAGGATCAGGAAGTTGATCTCGTCGTCCATCAGCATACACAGCCGCAGGCGGCTCTGCTCGCCGCCGGACAGGACGGACACCGGCTTGAGGACGTCCTCACCCCGGAAGTCGTAAGCTGCCAGCCGGTTCCGGGCGGACTGAGCGGAGATGCCCCGCTTGGCCGCCATCATGTTCTCCACCAGATTCCAGTCCGGGTGGTCAAAGTGGATGATCTGAGGCAGATAGGCCAGCTTCACCTGCGGCCCCAGCCGGATGCGCCCGCTGTCCGGGTACACTTCGTCGGCGATCATCTTGATGAGGGTGGATTTGCCGGTGCCGTTGTCACCGATGAGGGCGATGCGCTCGCCCCCCTCCACCTTCAGGGAAATGCCCTCAAAAAGTGGTTTCTCGCCGTAGGCCTTGCTCAGGTTCCGGATCCCCAGCACCTCGTCCCCGTGGAACTCCGCGGCGGTGAACCGGGCGTCCATCTTCCGGGCCTTGGTGGGCTTGGCCGTGGTACGCATCCGCTCGATGCGGCGCTCCATGGAAATGGCCCGGCGATAGGTCTTGTCCATGCCCTGGAAGGCCCACATCCGCAGCTGCTCCGCAGACTTTTCCAGTTGGGCGATCTTGGCCTGCTCCTTTTCGTACTGCTTCATCCGCTCCTGATAGCGGCGTTCTTTTTCCACCGCGTAGAAGCTGTAATTGCCGGAGTAAAACTCTGCTTTACCGTTTTCGATCTCAATGGCCCGGTTCACGGAGCGGTCCAAAAAGTAGCGGTCATGGGAAATGGCAACCACAGTGCCCCGGAATTTCTGGATATAGGCCTCCAGCCACTCCGTAGCGTGAAGGTCTAAATGGTTGGTAGGCTCATCCAGCAGCAGAATGTCCGTATCCTCCAGAATCAGGCGGCCCAGGTTCACCCGGGTCTTTTCGCCGCCGGAAAGCTGGTCGAACAGCCTCCCCCGCATATCGTCGGAAATGGACAGGCCGTTGGCCACCTTGCTGATAGCCACGTCCGTATCGTAGCCGCCGAACACCTCGAACCGTTCGGACAGGCTCCCGTAACGCTTCAGGATGGCCGGGTCCATTTCCCCCGCCGCCATGCGGCCCGCCAGTTCTTCCATTTCAGCGGTCAGGGCGTGGAGCCGCCCGAAGGCGGAGCGCAGCACATCGTCCACGGTATATCCCTCCGGGTACACCGGGATCTGAGAGATCAGACCCATGCGGTGTCCCGGCGAAATGGTGACGGTGCCTTCGTCGTAATCCAGCTCTCCCGTCAATATTTTGAACAGCGTGGACTTGCCGGCGCCGTTTTTGCCCAGCAGACCTACCCGCTGCCCCTGATCGATTTGAAAGGTGACACCATCCAGAACATTGTGGCCCACCTCAAAGGATTTTACAAGATTGTTGACCTGAATCTCAATCATAATACTTCCGCAAGTCCTCCGTCAGCCGCTCAAAGCGCATGGAATGTGACGCCTTGATGAGCATACTGGTGTTGGGCCGCAGCTGCTCCCGCACCGTGGGGAGCGCCTCCTCCTTTGTGGCGAAATGCACCACGTCTCCGCCGCTCATGGCGGCGCCGTCTGCGATCCGCGCGGCCTTGGAGCCAATGGCGATCACAAAGTCAATGCCCAGCATGGCCGCCAGAGCGCCGGCGTTGAAGTGGGCCTGATCCGTCAGGTCCCCCAGCTCGCCCATGTCGCCCAGCACCGCCACCCGGCGTTCACAGTCCGTGCGGCCCAGGACCTCCAGTGCCGCCGTAACAGACTGGGGATTGGCGTTGTAGCAGTCGTCCAGCAGCACCCGTCCCCCCGGCAGGCGGATGACCCGCATCCGGGAGCCGGTAGGCTCATAGGCTGCCACGCCCCGGACGATCTCCTCCCGGCTGAGGCCCAGCTCCTCCCCCACAGCCACCGCCATGGATGCGGAATAGGCCATGTGCTCGCCGGGAGCCGGGATGGTCAGGGCATAGGTGTCACGGGCCGTCGTCACCGTGCAGGTGATGCCGTCCACGCCGTGATCCACAATGTCGCTGATCCGGGTCTCACAGTGCTCACTCTGGCCGCAGCGGACGATCCGCTGGGGCAGCGTCACCGTATCCAGCAGGGCGTCGTCGCCATTGAGGATGGCCACACCGTCTGCCTTCAGATGTTCAAAAATCTCGCATTTGGCCTTTAAAATTCCCTCTCGGCTGCCCAGATATTCGATATGGGCGTCGCCGATGTTGGAGATCACGGCAATGTCCGGCCGCACCATGGCTCCCAGATATTCGATCTCGCCGAAGTGGTTCATACCGGTCTCGATCACCGCCGCCTCATGCTCCGGGGCAAGGCCCAGCAGCGTCAGAGGCGTGCCGATGTCATTGTTGAAATTCTCCGGCGTCTTGAGGACGTTCAGCTTGATCCCCAGCACGGCGGCGATCATCTCCTTGGTGGTCGTCTTGCCCACGCTGCCGGTGATCTGCACAAAGGGGATCTCAAACCGGTCCCGGTAGGCGGAGGCCAGATCCCGCAAAGCCAGTCGGGTATCCGCTACCTTGATGTAAAACTTATCCTCCCGGATATTCTGGGGCAGCTTGGCGCACAGGCAACCTGCGGCGCCGGCGTCCAGCGCCGCGTCGATGAACTGGTGGCCGTCGAACTTCTCCCCCACCCAGGGCAGAAACAGGCTGCCGGGAACGATCCTCCGGCTGTCCGTGGAAACGACGCTCACCACCGGGACCTGTTCACTGGGATTCCACCAGACACCCTTGACCGCAGATGCGATCTCTGTTACCGTCATTGGCTGCATACGTTATCTCCTCTTGATTTTTAAGGACTGCCGCACGATCTCCTCGCACAGGTCATCATAGCTGACGCCCACGGCGGCGGCCTCCTTGGGCACGAAGCTGGTGGGGGTCATTCCCGGCAGGGAGTTGGCCTCCAGGCACCAGAGCTGCCCGTTTTCGTCCATGATCATATCCGTCCGGGAATAGACGGCCAGCCCCAGGGCCTTATGGACCCGCAAAGCCATCTCGCCCACAGCCTTCGCCTGTTCCTCCGTCAGCTCCGCCGGGCAGATCTCCTTCGCGCCGCCGGCCTGATACTTGGCTTCATAGTCAAAGTTCTCCACGCTGGGGAAGGTCTCCACCGGGGGCAGATACCGCTCGCCCAGCACGGCGTCCGTCAGCTCCCGGCCGTAGATCCGCTGCTCCACCAGCACCTCATGGCAGAAGCCGCGGACCTGCCGCAGGGCATCCGCCAGCTCTGCCCGATCCTTGGGCAGATAGACGCCCAGAGAGGAACCGCCAGTGGGAGCCTTCACCACGCAGGGCATGGGCAGCGTCTCCGCCAGTTGGGGGATCTCCGCCTCGGTATAGGTCAATTTCTGCCACTTGGGATTGGGGATGCCGTTGGCGTCCATCATCTCCTTGGCGGCGATCTTATCCATGGCGATGGCGGAGCCTAAGTAGCCCGCGCCGGTATAGGGGACGCCCAGCAGGTCCAGCGTTGCCTGGATACGGCCATCCTCGCCGTCCTGACCGTGAAGGCCCAGGAACACGATGTCCGCCAGACGGCAGATATCCAGCACATGAGGACCGATATGGCTGGGGCTCTGATCCGGGCGACTACGGCGGACCGCATCCAGATCCGGGGCCTGCACCTCGATCTTCACATCCGGGCACAGGCCATCCGGCGCGTCAAACAGCGTATTCAGATCTGCGGGTGGATTTTCCAGTCCCATAAACATATCCACCAGAATGGCCTGATGGCCCTTGCGACGTAGCGCCTGGCACACGCCGGTACCGGACACCAGAGAGACAGTTCGCTCGGTGGAGATGCCGCCGGCTAAAACAACGATTTTCATGGAAAATCAGAACCTTTCTATTTTTATGGCAGTTTGTGATGGACATAACGATACTATTTTAGTCTATTGTAATTATAGTAGTTTAGCACAAACCCCCGCTGAATACAATATGAACTTTTCCCTCAGTTCTGTTCAGACGCAAGCAGCCTGTCAATAAAGTGGTAAATCCTCTGCGACGGTAAGGCAGGGCAGCCGTTAGCGGCTGTGCCGCTTTACGGATGCTGCATACCCCTTGCGGGTGAAAGGTGTGCGTGGGACTGCGCCCGCAGGCGCGTTTCGGAGCGCAACCGCCACGGGGAAACAGGCGGAGCGCCGCCGGTGGCGGATGAAGCAAGCCTGTTTCGAGGATGGCCCAGTCGGTTTTCGGGCGCAAAGCGCACGGAAACCGGTTGGGCCGACGGTGTATTCCTGCTCCATGCGGTGAGAAAAGACTTTTTCGACACGCTGAAGCAGCCTGCCCGAATGGGCAGGCTGCTTCAGCGTTTTGTGGGTGCGTCCGCCCCTTGCGGGGTCAGGACTTTTTCAGCAGACCCAGCAGGCCGGTATCCTTCTCCCCTTTCAGCAGGGTTCCCGCCGCTGAGAGCATCCGGGCTGCGTCGGCACGGGTCACTGCCATTTCCAGACGATCACTTCCGAAACTGCCTACGCTGAGGACATTCAGTGCTTCCATATTTCCCACAGCCTGAGCCGCCCAGGAGGGCACCGCATCCCGGTCCGCGAACCATACCTCTAATTCCACATCCCCCAGATCCAGCACACGATTCAGCACCGTGGCGGCTTCGTTGAAGGAGATGGGCTCCTCGCAGGAGAATACCGCCCCGTCCTCCGTGGGCTTTCCCCGCAGGATGCCCTCCGCCACGCCGGCAGCGGCATAGCTTTTCGCCCAGGTGGGAATGGCGTCATCATCCCGGAAGCCGGTCATGGTGACGTCCGTCACCTCTGCGTCGGCGGACTCCAGCACCATGGCCAGAAATTCTCCACGGCTGACGGTTCGGTCCGGCTCGAAATACCACTTATCTCCGATCTTCGCCCCGATGAACACGCCCCGCTCCGCTAAATCCTGCGCGGCGGTGGCGGTGGCCTCGCCGGTGTCCGCGTAGGTAACACCGGAGCGGGTCTTTTCAATGGTCACGGTCACGGTGGCAGGCAGAGACACGGCCCCGGCGCTGTTGGCGGCGGAATAGGTGAAGCTGTCCCCTCCGGCGGCGTTCTCCTTGGGCGTGTAGGTGAAATTGGCGCCCTCCACCGTCACGGTCCCCTTCTTGGGCTGGGTGACGATGGCAAAGGTCAGCTCCCCGCCGTCAGGGTCCGCAGCCTCCAACTGCCCCAGATAGGGGATCCCCCGGTAGGTGCGGATCTCCAGGTCTCGGGCCGTGGGGCCGTTTTCAGGAGAGACTGCCTCCGGCTTGCTCTTTCCGAGGCCGAATAACGCCTGCGCACTGCCTGCCAACAACAGCGATGCAATCAGGACCAAGGCCATGCCGCGTTTCATGCGGATGTTCATGATAAAAACCTCCTGTCAGTTCGGATATACCGTATTGATACAGAGATAGTGTTGTCGAAGGACCGGTAAAATATGTGAACTCTACAAATGGAAAAAACCGGAGCGCTGCGCGCCCCGGTTTTCAGTCAATATACCGCGTTGGAGCCCAAGGGCCGTCCCGGACGGCGGCGGACCACCGTCCGCTTCTTGATGCCGGAGACGAAGCCCATGGCGGCGAACAGCGTCACCACCGACGAGCCGCCGTAGCTGAAAAACGGCAGCGTCAGGCCGATCACCGGCATGATAAACAGGCACATACCGATGTTGATGATCATTTGAAACATCAACATGGAGGCGATGCCCACGCAGACGTAGGTGTGGAATGGCTGGGCGGCTCGGCGCCCCACCACCAGCACCCGGATAATGATGGCCACCAACAGCAAGATCGCCAGCGTTGCCCCCACGAAGCCCAGTTCCTCCCCAATGACGGCGAAAATCAGGTCCGTGTGCCGGGCCGGAACGGAGCCGACCCCCGCCTGTGACTGGGTGCCGTGGAGATACCCCTGTCCCCAGAAGCCTCCGCCGCCGATGGTCAGCAGGCTCCGGGTCTGCTGCCAGCCCTGCCCTTGTACATCGTAGCTGTGGTCGAACAGGACAATGAAGCGGTTGAGCATATATTTTTTGGAATCCGGCACCAGATCAAAGGCTATGATACCCCCGATGGCGGCCCCCGACGCGCCGAAGAGCAGCGCGAACCACCGCAGGGCAAAGCCCGCCACGAAGGACATCACCACGAAGATCAGCAGGAACATCAGCGCGTTGCCCATATCGCCGGAAATAACAAAGTACAGTCCCGCGATCCCCAACGTATGACCGCCCACATAAAAGGCGGCGGAAAAGGATCTCAGATCCCGTTTTTCCTCCCGGAGCCATTGGAGCTGCCACGCCAGCAGAATGATGAAGGTGATCTTCACCACCTCCGCCGGGCCGATACTCACCGGCAGAAAGGGGAATTTCAGCCATGCGGTATTGCCGGTATTGTCGCTGACGCCAAAGGGCGTTTTCAGTAGCAGGATAAACAACACATCGAACGCCGCGATCCACTTCCATCGCTTGATGAGCATTTCCAGGTCGATCATGGAAATGCCGAAATACACCACGATGCCGATGAGCAGCGCCGCTGTCTGTACGATGATCTTCCGGTTATCGTTGTTGTACCGGGTGGCGCTGTAAATCATGGCGATGCCGAACACCGACGCGGCGCAGCAAAGCCCCAGCAGGATCAGGTCCGCCTGCTGGATGATCTCCAATATGGTCTCTTTCAGTCGCTTGAACATAGCTGCCTCTTGCTTTCATCCGGAAAAAATTGCTTACATAGTGAGACTGTCAATAAAGTGGTAAATCCTCCGCAACGGTAAGGTAGGGCAGCCGTTAGCGGCTGTGCCGCTTTACGGATGCTGCATACCCCTTGCGGGTGAAGGGTGTGCGCGGGAAACCCAAGAAGGGTGTCTCGCGCCATTAAAATCCTAAGTTTTCAGAACTTTTATAAAGTTCTGGAAACTTGCTCAGCGGGGCGAAAAAATTTTTTCGACACGCTGATAGTATACCACACAAAAAGGGACCTGTAAACTTGTTGAATTTTGTTTTTACATTTTCTGTCGGACGTGCTATAATGTGATGGATTACGTGCAGCAAGGGAGGGTGTCCATGGAATTTCACAGCCATAATGAGGCGGAGACGGAAGCCATCGGCGCCCGTCTGGCCGCCGTGCTGAACCCCGGCGCGGTGGTGGCGTATTTGGGAGATCTGGGTATGGGCAAGACAGCCTTCACCCGTGGACTTGCCGCGGGGCTTGGCTACAAGGGCCGGGTCACCAGCCCCACCTTTGCCATCGTGAATGAGTACGAGGGCGGCCGGCTGCCTCTGTTCCACTTTGATATGTACCGTCTGAATAGCGCCGATGACCTGTTCGACATCGGCTGGGAGGATTATCTCTCCCGGGGCGGTGTCTGCGCCGTGGAGTGGAGCGAAAACGTGACGGACGCTCTGCCGGAGGACACCGTCTGGGTCCGCATCGCCCGTGAGGGGGACACCGGCCGCAGCATCACCATAGAAGGAGTGGAGCTTCCATGAAAATTTTAGCACTGGAGTCCTCCGCCAAGGCGGTATCCGCCGCCGTATCCGAAAACGGACGTATTTTAGCCTCCGGTTACCAGGATACCGGTCTGACCCACAGCCGCACCTTGATGCCTATTGTAGAGCACATACTGAAAAATACGGACTTGAAGCTGTCCGACATGGACGCCATTGCCGTGGCTGTCGGCCCCGGCTCCTTTACGGGCATCCGCATCGGCGTTTCCGCCGCCAAGGGCCTTGCCTTTTCTGTGGACAAGCCCGCCGTGGGCGTGTCCACGCTGGCGGCTATGGCCCGGAATGTAGCCTTTTCCGACGGACTGATCGTCTGCGCCATGGACGCCCGCCGCAGTCAGGTCTATAACGCCAACTTCTCTTCGGAAAACAGCATCCTCACCCGGCTAACCCCTGATCGGGCCGTCTCTCTTGACGAGCTGGCGGAGGAGATTCGAAATGATCCCCGGCCCATCACCTTAGTGGGTGACGGCGCGCATCTGGCATACGCCCGCTTTACGGAGCAGGGCATCCCCTGCCGTATGGCCCCGCCTCATCTCATTATGCAGAACGCCATGTCCGTGGCCCTGTGCGCCGAGGACCTGGCCCGGGCGGGGCAGATGATGGTCTTCACCGTGAGCAGCATCGTTCTCACACTGGCGCTCAGCGCCCTGGCGGCCACCCTGCTGCGCCTGCCCCGGTCCCGGTGGGGGGTGTTCGTGCCCATGGCGGGGCTGTCCAACGTGCTTTTCGTGGGCCTGCCCCTGTGTACCCAGCTGTTTGGGGAGGTGTGCGTCCCCTATGTGATGGTCTATTACCTGTCCAACACCATCTTCACCCAGTCTCTGGCCGTGGTGCTCATCGAGCGGGCGGGCAGCCAGCCGGGGAAGGGGGGCAGCCTGGCTCACCGGATGCTGGACATGCTGCGCAAGCCCCCCATCGTGGGCATGGCCGTGTCCATTGTGCTGCTGGTGCTGGGGCTGCGCCCGCCGGAGCTGGTGATGCGCTTTGCTAGCCAGATCAGCGGCAGCGTCACCCCCCTGGCCCTCATTTACTGCGGCTACATCGTCTACGAGGTGGGGCTGAAGAACTTGCGCTTTCTCCAGGGTATGCCCACCATGCTGGTCATCCGGCTGATCGTCTCCCCCCTGATCTGCGCGGCCTTCTGTATGCTGGGGGGCGTGTCCGGTCTGACCATGCGGGTGTTCATCGTGGAGTCCGCCCTGCCTGTGGTCAGCCAGATCACGGTGATGGCCGGGGCCTATGGGGCCGACGAGGAATACGCCGCCACCGGGGCCTGCCTGTCCATGCTGGGCTGCTTCTTCACCATCCCCGTGCTGATGCTGATCCTGTCCTGAGCATAAAAAAATCGGCGTGAGCTTTCTCACGTCGATTTTTTGCGCTCTTTTTTGGGAAACCAGCCCCGGGCTACCCGTTTTTCCTGCTCCTTCAGCTCTAAAATGCTCCACAGGCAGCTCATCCCCGCCACCCCCAGGGCGGCGGAGGGGATGGTCTGCCGGACGAGGACCGACCCCGCCAGCAGGGCCAGCCCCGCCAAGAGAAAGGCGGGCCAGCACCGGCTGGAGAAGTAATACTCGCTCCAGATGACGATGGGGTGGAACAGGCCGATGAGGGCGAAGGAGATGCACCCGATGATGATGCCGTCCAGCATCACACGAAGGTGTTCTCCAGGGTGCCGATGCCCTGGATGGTGACGGACACCCGGTCCCCGGGCTTCAGCCAGTCCTTCTGGTCGGCGGGGTAGCCCTGCATGACCCCCTGGGGGGTGCCGGTGAAGATCAGGTCCCCGGGCATCAGGGTAAAGTGGCGGGACAGGTCGGCGATGATCTGCGCCACAGAGAAGATCATGTCCCCGGTGTTGGAGCTCTGCCGGGTCTGGCCGTTTACCTGGCTGGAGATGTCCAGGGCGGTGGGGTCCAGCTCCCCGGCGGGCACCAGACAGGGGCCGATGGGGGCAAAGCCGTCGAAGGTCTTGGACAGCAGCCACTGGCCGCCCCGGGCAAATTGCAGGTCCCGGGTGGACAGGTCGTCGCCGCAGGTATAGCCGTAGACATAGTCCAGGGCCTCGTCCACAGACACATCCCGGGCGGGGCGGCCCATGACCACCACCAGCTCCGCCTCATAGTCGTATTCTTTATAGTCGGGCATCAGCTTCACGGCGTCCCCGTGGGCGGCCAGGGCGTTGGAGAACTTGCAGAAGGGCACGGGAGCCGGGGGCAGGGTCAGGCCGCATTCTTTCGCGTGCTGGCGATAGTTCAGGCCGATGCACAGGATACGCCCGGTCTGGGTGACCACCGGGGCCAGGGGGGAGTCAGCAAAGCACTGAGCGCCCTCCGCCAGGGGAGCCAGCTGGGACAGCCCAGTATCCCCCAGGGCGATGGCCTGAGCCATATCCCCCGGAGCGGACACCCCCCGCCGTGC
>UQUC01000003.1 GCA_900544105.1 uncultured Oscillibacter sp.
TGAAATCCTAAGTTTTCAGAACTTTTATAAAGTTCTGAAAACTTGTTCAGCGGGGAGAAAAAAATTTTTCGACACGCTGAAACACCGAGGCTTTTAAAGCCTCGGTGTTCTTTTTGAGTTGGAGAGAAATTCAATCAGCGGTGCCTGTGACCCCGGTAACCTCTGCTGTAACCACGGGTACCACGACCGTAACGGCGACGGCGGCTGAGACCGGTCAGCCGGAAGATCACCAGCAGTACCAGCAGTACCGCTAACACGATGGCCACGGTTTTTACGGCGGGCTTCTTGAAAAACAGCGACACATTATGGCGGAATACCATAAACTTGTCCGCAGTCACGTCGCTGCTGGCAAGCAGGTCCACGGAGGCATAGACGGTGTCGCCGTCCCGCAGCTCCATGGTGCCCAGCTTATCTCCGGCGGTGACAGGGGCCTCTACGGTCTCCGGCAGGGAGATGACCCGATCCAGCTCCGCCGGGTCCAGATCACGGGGAAACAGGGACTCCACATTGTTGGCGGGATGCACCGTTACATAGTCGGTTTTGGACAGGCTCACCGGGACCTCCTGAATGATCTCCTTGTCCTCTAAAATGGTGCGGTAGGCGAAGTTCTTGAATCCATAGTCAAAGAGATGGGAGGTTTCAGAAAAGTTCAGCAGGTTGCCCACGCCGTTTTCCTCGATCCGCTCCGCACCCATGACCACGCTGACAAAGTGCAGCTCTCCTTCCTGGGCGGAGGAGATGAGGCAGTGCCCGGCGTCGCTGGTGGAGCCAGTCTTGATGCCGTGAGCTCGCTTATCCCGGTAGCCGATGACACGCCAGGTGGACAGCAGGTGGTTGGTGGTGTACAGCGTCCGCTCCTTGCTGAGATTGGTAGCGGGGATGACGGCCTTGGCACTGTCGCAGATCTCCATAAATTCCGGATACTGCATGGCGGCCTTGGTGATGAGATAGAGGTCCCAGGCGGAGGTGTAATGATCCGGGTCGTGCAGTCCGCTGGGGTTGACGAAGTGGGTGTTCTCGCAGCCAAGGGCTTTGGCCTTGGCGTTCATGGCGTCCACAAAGGCGGCGATGGAGCCGGCGTCCCACTCCGCCAGAATGTTGCAGGCCTCGTTAGCGGAGACGATGAGCATACATTGCAGAAGCTGCTTCACCGTCATGATCTCCCCGGCCTTGATCCCGGCGCTGCTGCCGTCTGCATGGTAATAGGTATCACTGAAGGCACTTTCGGAGGCAGTGACCTCCTGATTCAGCAGCGTTTCATTGCCGCTGACCTTTTCCAGGATCAGCAGAGCTGTCATGACCTTGGTCAGGCTGGCAGGATAGTTTTTCTCATGGATGTTTTTGGCATAGGCCACGGCGTCTGTGTTCACGTCCGCCAACAGCGCGGCCCTGGCCTGAATATCCGGGACTTCCAGCGCTCCGGCGGCGGGGGTGAGAAACAGCCCGGCAAGGCAGGCGCAAAGTAAAAAAACCGAGATAAAGCGTTTGAATTTCATATCTTTCTCCTGAAGAATATGGTATACTGATACGGAAGTGGATCAACAACGACCGAATTTGTCATGATTCGACATGCTCAGTATATCAGATTCGTCAAAGGAGTTCAACCATGGGAGCAAAGTTAAAAGCTGTCAAAACGGAACTGATCCTTTTGGGTCTGACAGCGGTGTTTCTGGGCGGACTGCTGGCAGTCTCTTACCGGGACCGGACCACCGCGACGGTGACGGTGACGGCGGAACACGCCCTGCCGCCGGAGGAGGTCGAGGTCACGCTGGTGGACCTGAATACCGCCGAAGCGGAGGAGCTTGCCACTTTGCCGGGGATCGGCGAGGGGCTGGCGAAGCGGATTGTTGCCTACCGGATGGAGCACGGACCCTTTGAAGGCCCGGAGGGGCTGCTGGAGGTTTCCGGCATCGGCGAGAAGAAGTTAGAGGAGCTGCGGGATTACATCACCGTGAGCAATGGCGCATAAAAGGAGCGGAAACTTGAGAATTTTAGTGGTGGATGACGAAAAGACCCTGGTAAAGGGCATGAAATTCAACCTGGAAAACGAGGGCTACGAGGTGGAGTGCGCCTACGATGGCGCGGCGGCACTGGAGCTGGCCCGGGAGGGACGGTTCGACCTCATCATTCTGGATGTGATGATGCCGGAGATGGACGGGCTGGAAGCCTGTATGAAAATCCGGGAGTTTTCCAACGTGCCCATCATCATGCTGACGGCCAAGAGCGAGGACGCAGACAAGCTCATGGGGTTTGAGTGCGGCGCGGACGACTATCTCACCAAGCCTTTCAATATTTTGGAGCTGAAGGCCCGGGTCCGGGCATTGCTGCGGCGGGCCGCCGGGGTCCAGCGGAGTCAGGGGAGCCTGCTGACCGTGGGCAAGATCACTCTGAACACCGAGGAGCGAGTGGCCATTCGGGACGGGGAACCGGTGGAGCTCACCGCCAAGGAATATGACCTGATCGAGCTGCTGATGCGCAATCCCCGGCGGGTGTACAGCCGTGAGAACCTGATGAATGTGGTGTGGGGCTACACCTACGCCGGAGATTACCGCACGGTGGATGTGCATATCCGCCGCCTGCGGGAAAAGCTGGAAGAAAACCCGGCGGAGCCGGATCACATCCTGACCAAGTGGGGAGTGGGCTACTATTTCAAAGGATAAGCGCAAGGCCCTCTGGGGCAGCCTGCAAGTCAAATTCGGACTGAGCTACATCGCCGTCATTGCGGCGGTGCTGCTTTTGCTGAACACCTATCCGCTGCTGGTCAGCGAGGATCTGGTGTTCCGCTCCAAGGAGACCAATATGACCGGCAGTGTGTCGGTGGTGGTGTATTCTCTGGCGGGGCTGAACCGGCTGAATCAGGAAAATGTGGCGGCTGCCATGGCGGTGGTGGAGGAAACGGGGCTCAGCCGTGTTTTGGTGACGGACAGCACCGGCTTGGTGCTCTATGATACCCGGGAGACCGGCAGCGCCGTTGGAAAATACACCTTCTATTCCGAGATCGTGCAGGCATTGGAGGGATATGACGCCTTTTCCTGCTCCTACCGGGACGGGGCCTTCCGCAGCCGCACGGCCTCTCCCGTGCTGTATCAGAACCGGATCATCGGCGCGGTGTACGCCTACGAATATGACACAGAGCAAGCGGCACTGCTGGAAGGACTGCAAAGTAACCTTCTGAAGCTGTCCGCCGGTATCGCGGCGGCGGTGGTGCTGCTGAGCATCCTGCTTTCCCGGATGCTGACCCGGAAGATCAGCACCCTGTTGACGGCCATCCGCAAGGTCCGGGCCGGCGCTTACGAGCATCGGACCAACATCTCCGGCCGGGACGAGATCGCCCAGATCGGAGAGGAATTCAACAGCCTGACGGATCGGCTCCAGACCACGGAGACCGTGCGCCGCCGGTTCGTGTCCGACGCCAGCCATGAGCTGAAAACGCCGCTGGCAGCCATCCGGCTGCTGACGGATTCCATTTTGCAGACAGACCAAATGGATATGGAGACAGTCCGGGATTTTGTGACGGACATTGGCAGTGAGGCGGAGCGGCTCAGCCGTATCACCGAGGACCTGCTGCGCCTGACCCGGCTGGACAGCGACCTGCTGGACGCGCCGGAGACGGTGGAGGTGGCTCCGGTGCTGGAACAGGTCATGCGGATGATGAGCCTGCTGGCCCAGGAGAAGGGCACGGAGTTGACCTACCGCATGGAGAAAGACTGCCGGGTGTCGGCCACCAAGGGAGAGGTCCATCAGGTGATCTACAATCTGACGGACAACGCCGTGAAATACAGCGGCAAAAACGGTAAGGTCAGGGTGGAACTGCAACATGAGGACCACGACGTGGTGCTGACGGTGGCGGATAACGGCCCCGGCATCCCGGAGGAGGATCTGCCAAGGGTGTTCGAGCGATTTTACCGGGTGGACAAGGCCCGCTCCCGTGCCGCAGGCGGCACCGGCCTGGGACTTTCCATCGTGCAGGACACGGTAAAGAAACGGGGCGGCACGGTGTCTGTTGCCAACCGGTCCAATGGCGGCGCGGTATTCACCGTTCGCTGGCCTGAGGCGGAAGGAGGCGATCGCTCTTGAAAAAACGCTGGATCGCCATTGCGCTGCTGACCGTGCTACTGATGGGGATCGGCGGCGCCATCGGCAAAGTCGGTGTTCGCCAGGAGAGCGGCGGCAACGCCTATTCGTTGTATTTTCTGGAACGGGACCTGCGCTCCGCCGATGGCGGAGACGCTCTCCGATCCGAGGAGCGGACATTAGAGGACAGCGGCCTCTCTACGGAGGAACTGGCGGCGGCGCTGGTGGCGGAGTTGCTGAAGGGCCCGGTGGACCCCACGCTGAAAAGTCCTTTGCCCAAAGGCACGGCTTTGCTTTCTGCGGATCAGAAAGGAACGGAGCTGCGGGTGGATCTCTCCGCGGCTTACAGCACCCTTTCCGGTGTGGGACTGTCTCTGGCGGATTACGCCATTACCCTGACACTGACGCAGCTGCCGGACGTGGCCCGTGTGCGGATCACCGTGGCAGGCCGGGAGCTGGACTACCGCAGCCGGCAGGTATTTTTGGCCCGTGATATTCTGACCGTCCCGAAGGAGGACGTGGTGGGCACCGTGGAGGCTTCCCTGTACTTTGTGAACGGCGATGGTACGTTGACAGCGGAAGCCAGAACACTGAATCTCTACGAGGGTGACACGCAGGCGTCCGCCGTGGTGCGGGCACTGGAAAACGGGCCGGAGACCAAGGGCCTTTCCGGGGTGCTGCCGGAGGGGTTCAAGGTCCGGAAGGTGTGGCTGGAAGAGGAGATCTGCTATGTGAGCCTGTCCTCTGCATTGCTGGAGGGCCAGCCGGAGCCGGAGACTCTGTCTCAGGCGGTTCTGGCACTGGAACAGTCCTTGCTGTCGCTGGACAGCGTGGAGGAAGTGCGGTTCCTGGTGGACGGCGAACTGGCAGACACCTACGGACCCATTGACCTGCCGTAAAATAGAAGAGCGAAAAACGAGCCGTCCGGCACATTGCCGGACGGCTCGTTTTTAATAATCAAACTTGTCGATGGTAACGGTATCGCAGAACTCTGTTTTCAAGGCTTGCAGCTTGGCGAAGGTCTCTGTCCCGCAGTGGCGCTGCTGGTCCTCCGGGGTCTGCCAGGTTTCCACCAACAGAAGCGCGTCAGGGTCCTGAGCGTCCAAAAAGTAGTCGTATTTCAGATTGCCGGTCTCGTGAATGGAACAGGCCCGGACGCCTAAATCGGAAATGGCCTTGAAAAATTTCTCCCGCTTGCCGGGTTTGCAGTGATAGGTGACATTCCAGGTGAGCATAGTGGTTCCTCCGTCAAATCAGTTTTTTCATGTCCGCCGGGAGCGGAGCGGTGAAGCGCAGGGGGATGCCGGTGACCGGGTGGGTCAGGGCCAGCGCGTAGGCGTGGAGAGCGGGGCGGGGGATCAGGTCCGGGTCCTCCGTGCCGTAGAGCCAGTCTCCGGCCAGAGGACAGCCGATGTGGGCCATGTGGACCCGGAGCTGGTGGGTGCGGCCCGTTTCGGGCCGCAGCTTTACGAAGGAGAGGCCATCCCGCTGGGATAAAACCTCGTAATGGCTGACGGCCCGCTGCCCGTCGGAGCGGACCATGCGGCGGACGGTAGAAGTCTCGTCCCGGCCGATGGGCGCGTCGATGGTGCCGGCAGGTGGCTCAGGACGGCCCACGCACACGGCCCGGTATTCCCGGTAAAAGCCATCCGTGTGAAGGGTGCGCCGCAGGCGGTCATGGATATAGCCGCTTTTGGCCACGGCCATGAGGCCGGTGGTGCCCTTATCCAGCCGGTTCACCACATGAAAGATGAAGTCCGGCCCCCGCTGATAGGCCAGCGCCCCCGCCACGGTGGGGGTGTCCGGCAGAAAGTTGGAGGCGTGGGCCGTCATGCCGGCGGGCTTGTTGAGAATCAGCAGGTGTTCGTCCTCATAGACGATGGGCAGGGGCCAGTTTCCCGGTGTGGGGAGGACCTTGGGCGGGCGCAGATCGTCAGACCGCACCGCCACCACATCGCCGGCATGGACCAGGTCCACCGTCCGAGCGTGGACACCATTGACCCGGATGCCGTTTTCCGCACGAGTGAGCCGGGCCACGGCGTGGGTGGAGAAGTGGAGCTTCGCCTTCAAAATGTGCCGGACGCAAACGCCGTCCTCTTGCGGCGTCACGGTGTAGGTGATAACTTCCATCAGCTTTGCGCCAGATAGGTCCTGAGGCTGCCCAGCGATGCCGCGGCGTCGCCGGTTCCCAGATCATACACCGCTTGCAGCTTGTTGCTGCGGCGCTCCAGCCGCCCGATCTCAATGGGCTGGCTGGGATGCAGTACCCACGCCTTTCCCTGCTGTTCCCAGTTCAATAGCTCCCGAAGGGCGTTGTTATAGACATTGTGGCGGTTTTTGAGCTGCTCTGCCAGCGCCGGGTAATGCTTGTACCAGAGGTCGATGGGCTTGGGGTTCATAGGCTTTTTCACGTAGCTTTTGTCCCGGGTGAGGATTACCACCACCCGGTCAAAGCCCAGCTTTTCGGCAGCTCTGAAGGGGATGGAGTCCGCCACGCCGCCGTCCAGATACAACTTACCGTCGATCTTCACCGGCTGGGACACGAAGGGCATGGAGGCGGAGGCCCGGATCACATCCATCTGGGCCATGGCGTGTTCCAGGCGGATGTATTCCGGCTGGCCGGTCTCCACATTCGTCACCACCGCCCAGAAGGGGACGCCGGAGGCGTCAAAGGTGTCGCCGTCAAAGGGGTCCAGCTCCCGGGGTACCTTTTCGTAGGCATATTTCGTATCCACGATATTGCCGGTTTTCAGCAGGGGGATCAGCCCCATGTAATGATGGTCGGCATTGAAGCGCTTATTGTAGCGGATTACCCGTCCCGGCTGCCGGGAGAGGTAATTCACGCCGAAAGCGGCCCCGGCGGACACGCCGATGATGCCGTCAAACTGGATCCCGGCGTTGTAGAAAACGTCTAAGGCCCCGGCGGTATACATTCCCCGCATGGCTCCACCTTCCAAAACAAGACAGGTTTTCATAGCTTAGCCTCCTATCGGCACTTGCCGGTTTTAAAAAATTAGTATATAGTATAGCACGGAAAAAGAAAAAACGCAAAGGAGAACCGCTATGCTTTTATCCGCGGAGCATCTGTCCATCAACTTTGGCAGCCGTCAGCTGTTGGAGGATGTGAATTTTTATCTGAACGAGGGAGACAAGGTAGGCGTCATCGGCATCAACGGTACCGGCAAGTCCACCTTTTTGAAGGTCCTGGCCGGGAAATTAGAGGCTGATGCCGGAACGATCTCCCGAAATCCCAACGTGCAGGTGAGCCTGCTGGAGCAGAATCCCCCCATGGAGGATGACGCCACCGTTTTGGAGCAGGTATTCCTGCATTTTCCCAAGGAATTCCGGGAGCTGAATGAATATGAGGCCAAGTCCATGCTCAACAAGCTGGGCCTGCCGGACTATGAGCAGAAGGTGGGTACCCTCTCCGGCGGACAGCGGAAGCGGGTGGCGCTGGCGGCGGCGCTGATCCACCCGGCGGATGTGCTGGTGCTGGACGAACCCACCAACCATCTGGACGCGGAAATGACCGCGTGGCTGGAGGACTGGCTCCGCCGTTTCAAGGGCGGGCTGGTGATGGTGACCCATGACCGCTATTTCCTGGAGCGGGTGGTGAACCACATCACGGAGCTGAGCCGGGGCAAGTTGTATCATTACGAGGCTAACTATTCCAAATATCTGGAACTGAAGGCACAGAGGGCGGAAATGGCGGAGGCCAGTGAGCGGAAGCGGCAGTCCATCCTACGGACGGAGCGGGAGTGGATCATGCGTGGTTGCCGGGCCAGAACCACCAAAAGCCGGGACCGTATCGAGCGATATGAGGCCCTGAAAAATCAGGAGGCCCCGGAGACGGACGACACCGTGCAGCTGGCGGCGGCGTCCAGCCGTCTGGGTAAAAAGCTGATCGAACTGCACGATGTCAGCAAGACCTACGAGAGCCGCACGGTTATTCGCGGCTTCTCCTACAATCTGCTGCGGAATGACCGCATTGGCATTGTGGGACACAACGGCGCCGGAAAATCCACGCTGCTGCGGCTGTTCGCCGGGGAGTTGTCCCCGGACAGCGGCACGGTGGACATTGGAACCACTGTGAAGATCGGCCACTTTTCTCAGGAGGGCCAGGAGCTGGACCTGAACCAGCGTGTCTACGATTTTATCCATGACATTGGCGACGAGGTCCGCACCGACGAGGGGACCTTCACAGCCAAGGCCATGATGGAGCGGTTCCTGTTTCCCAGCGATTTGCAGTCAGTCCCCATCGGACGGCTCAGCGGCGGAGAACGGCGGCGGCTGTACCTGCTGTCCATTCTGATGGAAGCCCCCAACGTCCTGCTGCTGGACGAGCCTACCAACGATCTGGACGTGATGACCCTCTCCATTCTGGAGGACTATTTGCAGGGCTTCCCGGGTCCTATCCTTATCGTGTCCCATGACCGCTTCCTGCTGGATAAGCTGGCAGAGCAGGTCTTTGAGGTGCGGGACGGTGAGGTACTGCGTTACAGCGGCAACTGGTCCGACTGGAAGGCCAAGCGGAAAGAGGAGGAAGCGCCCGCCAAGGCGGAAAAGCCCAAGGCGGCTCAGGAGCGCCCCAGGGAGCGGAAGCTGAAATTCACCTTCAAGGAGCAGCGGGAGTTCGAGACCATCGACGAGGACCTGGCCGCGCTGGAGCAGCAGATCCGGGAGTGCGAGGAGGCCCAGGGCGCCTGCGGCAGCGATTATGTGAAGCTTCAGGAGTTGCAGGCCAGGCAGACGGAGCTGGAAGCTGCCCTGGAAGGAAAAACGGAGCGGTGGATGTACCTCACGGAGCTGAAGGAAAAGATCGACGCACAGTAATTCCGCAGTTTTGACAGCGGCAAAGAGGAGCGGCTTACAGCCGCTCCTTTTTTGCTTTGGCGTGCGCCGTTACAGCCGGTCCTCTTTCGTTTCCGCGTACCAGAGATTATAGATCTGGCGGTAGATGCTCGCGGCGGTCTCCGTGTGGCAGACCATCCGTACCCGGCGGGGATGGTCATAGGTCCGAAGATCATCCATGATGGCTTTCAGCGCCACGGAAGCTGCCTGCGCCATGGGATATCCGTAGACCCCAGTGGAGATGGAGGGAAAGTCCACGGAATCAATGTGGTGTGCGCGGGCAAGTTCCAGACAGCTCCGGTAGCAGGCGGCCAGCGCCGCCGCCTCGCCGTGATCGCCGCCCTGCCAGATGGGTCCTACGGTGTGAATGACATACTGGGCCTTTAACCGATACCCCCGTGTCAGTTTGGCTTGGCCCGTCTCGCAGCCGTGAAGGGTCCGGCATTCCGCTAACAGCTCCGGTCCGGCGGCAGCGTGAATGGCGCCGTCAACGCCGCTGCCTCCCAGCAGGGTGCGGTTGGCGGCATTGACGATGGCTTCCGTGTCGGACGCGGTAATATCTCCTGAGACGATGGCAAAACGGTCCATATAAGCACCTCCCGGATGTAGAGAATCGTGAATGGTATAAAATCAGCATAGACTGTCTGAAATCAAAAGGCAAGTGTAAACTTTTTTTGAACCGGTGAAAAATTTCACGAATTGGGTTGCCGTTGGGGAAAAATCACAGTATAATAAAATTAACGCATTAAGAAACCGTTAAGAAACAGGAGGAGATCCGTGAACACGAGCCGCCATTATCAGTATATTTTTCCGGGGACCATTGCGTTTTCCGTTGTGCTGATGCTCATTGGTCTCAGCATGGGCCATCCGGAACAGCTCTTGCCGGGGCTTTGGAAGATCGCCACCATGCAGGATCTTCTGATCACAGACTATATCCATATTGCAGGCCCAGCCGCCGCTTTTGTCAATGCGGGGCTGGTGACCATCATCTCCATTCTCATCATCAAGCTGGCCAAGGACCCCTTCAACGGTTTTACCATTGTGGAGATGGGGCTGATGGCGGGTTTTTCTCTGTTTGGGAAAAATGTGTTCAACATCTGGCCTATCATTTTAGGGACATGGCTGTATGCCCGGTATCAGAAGGAGCCGTTTTCCAAATATGCCTCCGTGGCCCTGCTGGCGACAGCTCTGGCGCCGCTGGTGAGCTATATGGCATTGGGCAGCGTCCACGCCAGCTTGCCTTTGGGTGTGTTCACCGGTGTTCTGGTGGGCTTTTTGCTGCCGTCCCTGTCAGCTTACACCTATAAAGTACAAAATGGCATGAACCTCTACAACATGGGCTTTGCCTGCGGCCTGTTCGCCATGATGGTGGTGCCGATCCTGACGGCCTTCGGTGACAAGCCGGACTCGGTGCTCTACTGGTCCACGGGCCTCAATTTTGAACTGAGCCTTGCCTGCGGTGCCCTATGCATTGTGTTCATCCTCATCGGCGCCTTCGGCTGCGGCGCCCCCGCCTGGGCTGTATGGGCCGGATACCGGCGCCTGCTGAGCACCACGGGCCGGGCGCCCAACGATTATCTGCGTATGTTCGGCGCCGGACCGGTGATGGTGAATGTCGGTATCAACGGTCTGATCGGCATTGCCTATGTACTGCTGGTGGGGGGCGATCTCAACGGCCCCACCCTGGGCGGCATTTTTACCATCATGGGCTTCTCCGCCTTCGGTAAGCATCCTCGGAACATCATTCCCGTGATGTTCGGCGTGTGGCTGGGGGCCTACGGTATGCACTGCGAACCCAATTACCCGGCGCTTCAGCTGGCGGGCCTGTTCGGGACCACACTGGCCCCCGTTGCCGGTCACTTCGGCCCGGTGTGCGGCGTACTGGCCGGATTCATTCACTCGGCGCTGGTGTTACAGACCGGCGGCCCGGTGGCGGGATTGAACCTCTACAACAACGGCTTTTCCGGCGGCCTCATCGCCATTGTGCTCTATCCGACCCTGACGGCCATTATCCGCCATCGCCGGCCGAAGCTTCGGGATGCGGATTACTATGACCTCTTTGAGGCGGATCAGCCCATCAACATGTCTACCTGGCATACCCACCGGCCCACTCCTGAGGAGAAAGCTGCGGAGGCGGCTGGCCGCATGACGGATGATCTGCCGGAGCGGGAGCGCTTTCAACAGATGGAGAAGAAAGAGAAGAAAGAGAAGAAAGAGAAGAAAGAGAACGGGTAGGACTTGCCCTTTTGGGAAACTTGTGGCATAATATCCTCTGAACAATCTAGTTTTTGGGTAAAAAGGAGCAGAAAAAATGACCCCAAAGAAAATTGCCCTGCTAACGGATTCCAGCGCTGACCTGCGTTGGGACCAGGCCAGGGAAAACAATATCTTTTTTGTCCCGCTGCGGATCCTGTGCGAGGACGGCGAATATCTGGACGGCGTCAACATCACCGGCCCGGATATTTATCAGCGGCTTCATAACGGTGAACTGCCTCAGACCTCGTTGCCACGTGTGGAGGATTTCAGCGCGAAGCTCCGGGAGATCTTTGATCTGGGATATGACGGCGTGATCGCCGTCATGCTGTCCAGCGGCCTGTCCGGGACTTATAATCTGGCCCGGATCGTGGCGGAGGAGTGCAGGGAACAGGGAAGGGCTATGGTGGCCTTTGATTCCCTCAGCGGTTCTCTGGGGCTGGGCATGACGGTCTTGCAGCTGGCGGAGGACATCCGAAACGGCATGGGTTGGGAGGAGTTAACGGAGCGCCGAGTTCCGCAGCTGATTCAAAATACCTATCCGTTTTTTACGTTGGATACACTGGAGTATCTGCAAAAGGGCGGCCGGATCGGCAAGGTCACGGCCATGGCCGGCACTATGCTCCAGATCAAGCCTATCATCACCTTTGCGCCGGACGGACAGCTGCAATCTGTGGCCAAGGTTCGGGGACGGCATCAGGTGATGCGGAAACTGGTGGATATGGCTGTGGACCGCTGCGGTGAACACAAGCGGTACAATCTTGCTGTGGCCCATGGCGGCGCACCGGAAGAAATGGAGACCGTGCGGCAGATGTTGACAGAGGCGCTGCCCAACGGCGACCACCTGTGGGACGGCGAGATCGACGGCACCCTCAGCGTCTATATCGGAGACGGCGTGCTGGGCGCTGCCGTTCAGGTGCTGGACTGACCAAAAAGCAGAATACCAGAAACAGACACCCCGCCTCGGCGGGGTGTCTTTCTACCATAGACAAAATGGAGGAAAATGCTTGCAAAACAGAAAAGACTGTGATACTCTTTAAATTAGAGAAATGTAACAAAGGAGGAGCGCTCATGCTGGATATTTTTGAGATCCTTGGACCAATTATGGTAGGTCCCTCCAGTTCCCACACGGCGGGAGCTGTGCGCATCGGGCGGATGGCCCGGACCCTTTTGGGAGAACCGCCGGTGAAGGCGGACATTGGATTGTACGGTTCCTTTGCGGAGACCGGCCGGGGCCACGGTACGGACCGGGCACTGGTGGCGGGATTGCTGGGTATGAAACCCGATGATCTGCGGATCCCGGAGAGCTTCTCCGTGGCAAAGGAGCAGGGATTGTCCTTTGTGTTCCATCCCGCCGAGCTGCGGGAGGCTCACCCCAACACGGCAGTGCTGACGGTGGAGGGTGCCAGCGGAAAAAAGACCAAAGTGCAGGCGGCGTCCATCGGCGGCGGCCGGATCCGGGTGGATCAGCTGGATGGCGTTGCGGTGGACTTTACCGGTATCTTCAACACCCTGATCGTCCGTCACATGGACGTGCCCGGCGAGCTGGCGACCCTGACCAAGGTACTCTCTGACGGCGGTATCAACATCGCCAATATGAGCCTGGTACGTGACCGCCGGGGCGGTAGCGTGATGACGATTTTTGAGATCGACCAGCCGGTGCCCGCGGCGGAACTGGAGCAGTTGAAGGCAGTACCCCAGGTGCTTGGCGTGATCTATTACGAGAAGGAGGACGACTGATATGGCCTTGAATTCCATGCAGGAGATCTTTGAAAAGGCGGCTTCCCGGTCCATCCCCTTCTGGCGGGTGGTTCTGGAAACCGATATGGAAGAGCGGCAGGTAACGGAAGAGCAGTCCATGGAAAAAATGCGGGCTGCCTGGCATGCTATGCTGGAATCTGCCGTCAGTTATCAGGGCGATCAGCACTCCCGCAGCGGTCTTGTGGGCGGAGACGGCGCCCGGATGCGGCGTTACGCCGCGTCCGGTACTACATACAGCGGCCCCTATGTGCAGGAGGTTATTGCCACGGCCCTCAGCGTAGGCGAGTCTAACGCCTGCATGCGTAAGATCGTGGCGGCGCCCACCGCAGGCGCCTGCGGTGTACTGCCTGCCGTTCTGGTGCCTCTGTACCAGATGGGCCGCGCCACCGAGGAAGAGATTTTGCAGGCTCTGTACACCGCTTCCGGCATTGGCGCGGTGGTCAGCTTCCGGGCCTGTATCGCCGGTGCTTCCGGCGGCTGTCAGGCGGAGATCGGCACGGCTTCCGCTATGGCGGCTGGCGCGCTGACCTCCCTGCGGGGCGGCGATCCTCAGCAGATCGGCCACGCGGCGGCTATGGCCCTGAAAAACCTGATGGGCCTGGTGTGCGACCCGGTGGCGGGTCTGGTGGAGGTCCCCTGCGTGAAGCGGAATGTGATAGGCTCTGTCAACGCCGTCAGCTGCGCAGATATGGCGCTGGCCGGCGTGGAAAGCCGGATCCCTGTGGACGAGGTCATCGACTGCATGGGTGAGGTAGGCCGCCGGATGCCTATGGAGATGCGGGAGACCGCTTTGGGCGGTCTGGCTGCCACGCCTACCGGCAAGGCCGTCAAGGAACGGATGGAGCAGCAGGACTGACCCGAATCGAATCAAAAAAGCGTTGGGAACAATATGTTCCCAACGTTTTTTTGATAGTTGCGATTTTATTTGTCAAGTATGTGGACATTGAGATGATCGTAGGTCATTTCAACATTGTGCTTGGCAAAGGTGTCCCGCAGCTTCTCATTGATAGAGTGGTAGGCGGGCCAGTAGTTCTCCACGGTGCACCAGCAGTAAATGGTGTATTCGATGGAACTTGCACCGTAGTCGGTAAGATGCACCGCCGGAGCCGGGTCCGGCAGAATGTTGTCGGTGGCTTCCACGGCCTCCATACAAGCGGTCATGACGGTTTCCGTGGGCGCGTCATAAGAGGCAGTGACGGTCCGGACGATCCGGCGTCGGCCCAGAACGGTATAATTGATGATCTTGGAGGAGGAAAGGTCCTTGTTGGGCATCAGGATCATCTGACCGTTGGCAGTCTCCAGCTTTGTGTGGTTCAGACCGATTTCGCGGACAGTACCGGAGATGCCGCCGGCTTCGATGAAGTCCCCCGGAGCGAAGGGGTGGGAGGAGAGGATCACCAGCCCCCCAGCCACGTTGCCTAAAATGTCCTCTGCTGCAAGGGTGATGCCCAGGGTCAGGACGGACAGCAGCGCCGTCAGGGAGGAGGTGTTGACGCCCAGCGCTTCCGCTGTGATGATGACCGTCAGCACATAGAGGAGCACCTTTACGCTGGTGCGAATGACCTTTTGCAGCCGCTCGTTGACCTTCTGCATCCGGCTCAGCAGCCGGGTGACGATCTTCATAATGAGCCGCACAGCGATGAGGCAGACCAGCAGCGTCACCAGAGCGGAGAGGATCTTGCTGAGACTGTATCCCCCTACGGCGGTGTTCAGAATTTGCTTAATATCCATGCGATCGTATCTCCGTTACCGTCCGTTTTTCCGGTCAGCCTCAATGAGCCGCTTCAGACCCTCCACGGCCACTTTTACGGAGGCGGAGGTGTCCTCGCTCATTTTCTGATCCAGACCTGCGGCCTCCCGCTCCTGATTCCAGATCACATGGAAGCAGCTTCCACAACGGCAGCCCAGCGCGGCAGCCTCCACGAACAACGCGGCGGATTCCATCTCGCTGGCCTTGACGCCCAGCCGCTTCCAACTCTCCCACTTGGCCTTCAGTTCATAGCTGACGGGGGAGGCGTCAGGGCTGTGCTGGCCGTAAAAGCTGTCCTTGCACTGAACTACGCCGATGTGGAGGGGATAACCCATCGCCTTGGTAGCGTCTACCAATGCGTTGGTGATCTCCCAGTCCGCCACGGCGGGGAATTCGATGGGGGCGTATTCCAGACTGGTGTGCTCGAAGCGGATGGCGCCGGTGGCCACCACAATGTCGCCGGACTGCACGTTCAGGTCGATGCCGCCGCAGGTGCCGGTGCGAATAAAGGTGTCCGCGCCGCACTTGTGCAGCTCCTCCATGGCGATAGCGGCGGAGGGGCCGCCGATGCCGGTGGAGCAGGCGGTGACCTTTTCGCCCAGCAGCGTGCCGGTCCAGACGTTGAACTCCCGGTTGTAGGCCACCTGATGCGCGTCATCAAACAGGGCAGCGATGGCGGGCACCCGGCCCGGATCTCCGGGGAGGATGCAATACCGGCCTACGTCGCCAGGGACGCAGTGAATATGAAATTGCTTTTCCAGTTTCTGCATGACATTCACGTTCCTTTCACGCGGCCGATCCGACCGGCTGATAATCTTTCGTATAACAGATAGTATAGCAGATAAAATCCTGATTTGTAAAGCCTCGGCAAAAGGGCGGGAGAGGAAGGCGGTTCTCGTCACCAAATTGTCTAAAATTTGTCAATTATGCCGAATCAATTCCTTGCGAAATTCTTAACTTGAGTTTAGTGACTAAAAAATATATAATAATGGTTGTTTTACAAGTGCAAAATGACGAAGATAGGAAGAAGTGAAGGAAAGGTGTGAAACCGACGATGTTGGATCAGAGTTATTACGAAACTGCCAACGAAATTATCAGCCGGTACCCTCTGGAGGAAAAATCCCTGATCCCCATTATTCAGGACATCCAGGCGACCTACCGGTATCTCCCGCCGGATCTTTTGGACTATGTGGCCAAAAAGATCGGCATTACAGAGACCAAGGCTTACAGCGTGGCCAGCTTTTATGAGAACTTCTCCTTTGAACAGAAGGGAAAGTATGTGCTCAAGATCTGCGACGGAACGGCTTGCCATGTCCGCAAATCCACGCCTGTGTTACAGTACTTGCGTCAGGAGCTGGGACTCAGTGAGACCAAGCAGACCACCGATGACCTGATGTTCACTGTGGAAGTGGTGTCCTGCCTGGGCGCCTGCGGCCTGGCCCCGGCCATGATGGTCAACGAGCAGGTCCATCCCAAAATGACGCCGGAAAAGGCGGCGGAGCTGCTCAAGGAGCTTCGGGCCAAGGAAGAGGAGGGGCGGAGCGATGATCAGAATTGAAAACCGGTTCCAGCTCAAGCAGGTCCGGGCGGAATGTCAGGCTGAGACCAAGCAGGAAAAGTGCCGGGTGCTGATCTGCGGCGGCACGGGCTGTCTGGCAGGCGGCTCTGCCAAGCTCTATGAGCACATGAAGGAGCTGGCGGCGGAGCATGAAAACGTTCAGGTGGAGATCGGTCCGGAGATCGCCCATATCGGCGTCCACAAGAGCGGCTGCCACGGCTTTTGCGAAATGGGCCCCCTGATGCGGATCGAGCCTTACGGCTATCTCTACTTAAAGGTGCAGGAAAGCGACTGCGGCGAGATCTTTGAAAAAACGGTCCTCCGGGGTCAGCCGGTAGAGCGGCTGATGTTCCGCCAGGATAACAAGGTCTACCCCTCTGAGGAGGAGATCCCCTTCTACGCCAAGCAGACCCGCCTGGTGCTGAAGAACTGCGGCCATATCGACGCGGAGCGCATTGAGGCGGCCATTGCTGCCGGTGCTTACGAGGGCTTTGAAAAAGCCCTCTTTGAAATGACGCCTAAGGCCGTCATTCAGGCCATTGCCGACTCCAAGCTCCGGGGCCGCGGCGGCGCGGGCTTCCCTGCCGGCAAAAAATGGAGCCAGGTGGCTGCCCAGAAGGAGAGCGTCCGCTATGTGGTCTGCAATGGCGACGAGGGTGACCCCGGCGCGTTCATGGACCGCAGCATCATGGAGGGCGATCCCCACCGAATGATCGAGGGTATGCTGATCGCGGCCTATGCCGTAGGCGCGCAGGAAGGCTATATCTATGTCCGGGCGGAGTATCCTCTGGCCATTGAACGCCTGAAGCTGGCCATTGCGCAGGCGGAGGAAGCCGGATTCCTGGGTGACAACATTCTGGGTACGGACTTCTGCTTCCGTCTGCATATCAACCGGGGCGCCGGCGCCTTTGTCTGCGGCGAGGGCAGCGCCCTGACCGCCTCCATCGAGGGCAAGCGGGGTATGCCCCGCGTCAAGCCACCCCGCACTGTGGAGCATGGCCTGTGGGAGAAGCCCACGGTCCTCAACAACGTGGAGACCTACGCCAACGTGCCCATGATTATTCAGCGCGGCGCGGAGTGGTACCGGGGGATCGGTACGCCGGAAAGCCCCGGCACAAAGGCGTTCGCCCTTACCGGCAATGTGTGCAACACCGGTCTGATCGAGGTCCCCATGGGCACGCCTCTGCGGGACATCGTGTTTGACGTGGGCGGCGGCATCCCCAACGGAAAGAAGTTCAAGGCCGTACAGATCGGCGGTCCCTCCGGCGGCTGCCTGTCCGAAAAGGATCTGGACCGCCACATGGACTTTGACTCCCTCACCAAGATCGGCGCCATGATCGGCTCCGGCGGCATGGTGGTCATGGACGAGGACACCTGCATGGTGGAGGTGGCCCGGTTCTTCATGAGCTTTACCCAGCGTGAAAGCTGCGGCAAGTGCGTTCCCTGCCGGGAGGGTACCCAGCGGATGCTGGAAATCCTGGAGCGCATCGTGGCCGGTCAGGGCACCATGGAGGATCTGGATACCCTCCGGGATCTGGCGGATATGATCGAGAATACCGCCCTGTGCGGCCTGGGCAAGAGCGCGCCCAAGCCGGTCATCAGCACCCTCAACGCCTTCTGGGACGAGTATGTGGCCCACATTCGGGACCGCCGCTGTCCCGCCGGCGTCTGCTCCAAGCTTCGGGTGTACAGCATCGACCCCGCCAAGTGCAAGGGCTGCTCCAAGTGTGCCCGGAACTGCCCGGCGTCGGCCATTCACGGCACGCTGAAGTTGCCGTACACCATCGATCAGGACGCCTGCATCCGCTGCGGAAGCTGCGTGGAGCAGTGTGCCTTCGGCGCGATCACCGTAGAGAAGTAAGGAGGATGCTGCTATGGGATTTATGACCATTGACGGTCAGCGGGTGGAATTTACCAACGAACCCAATGTTCTGACCGTGATCCGCAATGCGGAGATCGATATACCGACCCTTTGTTACCATTCCGAACTGTCCATTTACGGTGCCTGCCGTCTGTGCACCGTAGAGAATGACCGGGGCAAGACCTTTGCCTCCTGCGCGGAGCCGCCCCGGGACGGCATGGTGATCTATACCAATACCCCCCGGCTCATGCGCTACCGCCGGACGATCCTGGAGCTGCTGCTGGCAGCCCATGACCGGGACTGCACCACCTGCGTGAAAAGCGGCGAGTGTCATCTGCTGGAGTTGGCTCACCGCATGGGCGTGGACCGGATCCGGTTCAAGAACCGGGAGGCCAAGTACCCCATCGACGAAAGCTCTCCCGCCATCGTCCGCAACCCCAATAAGTGCATCCTCTGCGGCGACTGCGTCCGCATGTGCGACAATGTCCAGTCCGTGAACGCCATCGACTTTGCCTACCGCGGCACCAGCACGCTGGTGACCCCGGCCTTCAACAAGACCATCGCTCAGACCAACTGCGTCAACTGCGGCCAGTGCCGGGTGGTGTGTCCCACCGGCGCTATCAGCATCAAGACCAACATTGATGAGGTCTGGGACGCGCTGGCGGATCCCAACACCATTGTGGTGGCGCAGGTGGCTCCGGCGGTCCGTGTGGCGCTGGGCGACAAGTTCGGCATCCCCAAGGGCGAAAACGTCATGGGCAAGCTGGTCAATGCCCTGCACCGACTGGGCTTCCATGAGGTCTATGACACTACCTACGGCGCGGACCTCACCGTGATCGAGGAGGCGGAGGAGCTGCTGGAGCGGATCTCCAGCGGCGCCAAGGGCCCCCTGTTCACCTCCTGCTGCCCCGCCTGGGTCAAATTCTGCGAGACCCGGTATCCGGAACTGGTGGATAATATTTCCACCTGCCGCTCTCCCCAGCAGATGTTCGGCGCGGTGATCCGGGAATACTACCGCAATCCTGAGATCAATCAGGGCAAGAAGCTGGTGTCGGTGTCCATCATGCCCTGCACCGCCAAGAAGGAGGAGATCCTCCGCCCTGAGTCCATGACCAATGGCCGACAGGACGTGGACTATGTGCTGACCACCACCGAGGTGGCCACCATGATCCGCAAGTCCGGTATCCGCTTTGAGAATATCGACGGCGAGTCCACCGATATGCCCTTTGGCATCGGTTCCGGCGGCGGCGTTATCTTTGGCGTCACCGGCGGCGTGACGGAGGCGGTGCTCCGCCGCCTTCAGACCGGTCACAGCCGGGTGGAAATGGATCGCATCCGCACCAGCGGCGTCCGGGGCGATGACGGCTTGAAGGAACTGACCTTTGACTACATGGGCAAGGAGATCCGCGCCGCAGTGGTCAACGGTCTGGGCAATGCCGACAAGCTCATCAAGCGCATCCAGAGCGGTGAGGTCAGCTATGACTTCGTGGAGGTCATGGCCTGCCGCCGTGGCTGTATCATGGGCGGCGGCCAGCCGGTGGGCGCCGGTCCCCGGACCCGGAAGGCCCGCGCCAAGGGTCTGTATGATACCGACGTCAATATGCAGATCAAAAAGTCCAACGAGAACCCCATGGTCCTTGCTCTGTACGAGGGCCTGCTGAAGGGCAAGACCCACCAGCTTCTGCACCGTAATCTGGGCAGCACAGAGAACTGAATCGCAGAGAACAGCCGCCGCGGAAACTCCGCGGCGGCTGTTCTCTGCATATGGGGAGAGGCTTAGGGTACCCTGAAAACTGATGAAAAAGCTGCGAAAACCTTTCTCACCGTGGAAGAAAGAAATCAAAAGCCAGCCCCTACGGGCTGGCTTTGAGACTGTCGATAAAGTGGTGATTTCTCCGCGACGGTAAGGAAGGGTGCGTGCGGGAAACCCAAGAAGGGTGTCCTGCACCATTGAAATCCTAAGCTTTCAGAACTTTTATGAAGTTCTGAAAACTTATTCAGCGGGGCGAAAAAGCACTTTCGCCCCGCTGAAAGCCAGTCCTTTCGGGCTGGCTTTTGGCTTATTAGAATGTCCAGTGGGAAATGTCCGTATCGATGCTGTAAGCGTCAACGGTATCCGACCCGGTACTGCCGGGGAATACGAGGGTCTGGCCGTCGCTGTCCAGCGTCAGGGGAAAATAATCAGGGCAGATGACCTCCCGGCCGTATTCATCGGTGAGAACAGCCGCTGATTCCAGAATATCCCCGGCGGCAAAGGGGAAGGAGAGAGGCTCCAGCCGATAGAAGGTGGCGTTGTCAAAGCCTCGGTAGCTGGTCTGCTCATCGGCGCTGATAGGCCGCGCCCAGGCGACAAGCCGCTGGTTTTTGAACAGGCCTACCCGAATGGAAACAGCCTTCGTCCGGGGGATCAGGATATTGTCCGGCTGCGTGCTGAGCGTCAAGGCATACTCCATGGCGTCCGGCAGGGTCAGCTTGCCGTTTTCAATCTGCGCCCGGCCTTGGAGATCCGCGTCCCAAAGATTGGCAACGTCCGGCAGGGAGCCGGAATACAGGCCGGAATACGTTTGCAGGGGCTGGGTCTGCCGGGTGCCGTCCGGCATGACGAATACCGCGGTGATGGCGATGTCATCCGTCAGTTCGCAGGTCAGCTCCGCCGAGAATTTCTCGCTGACCGGCTGCCCGTTCTGATCCGGCTCGGACAGGACGGTTTTGCTGTTGGAGTTGTGGCCGTTGTCCACTGAAAATTCAACGCGCATACCCTCCACGTATGTTTTGGGGACGGCGTAGACGGAGAAGGTCACGGCGTTTTTGGGCAGATCGGCGGATACCAGCTCCGTTCCATAGTCTGCGGTCAAAGCGTTTTGCTGTTTGAGGATCTCCTCCACCTGACCGGAGATACTGTATACCTGATTGGACATACTGCACTCCATCTGGTTGATCCGGTTGTAAACGCCATCGAATTGCCGGCCGATTGTCCGAATGGAATCATAGATATTGTAGGCGGCACACAATACCGCCAGCGCTGCCAGCACATAGGGCCATTTCTTCCGGGGCTTCGGGGCGGTTTGGGCGGCGAGATACCGCTCCGTGATCTCCTCCACCATTTTCAACTGGGCGTCCGTTAATTCGCCGCTGTCCGGGGCGGAGGACGTTTCCGGCGCTTCCTCCACTCCTAACAGCCAGCCTACGGTCACACTGAACCGGCGGCTGAGGGCCACCAGCTTGTCGATCTCCGGCAGGGCGGTATCCGATTCCCACTTGTAAATGGACTGCCGGGAAACACCCAGCTCCGCACCCAGTGTCTCTTGGGACAATCCGGCCTCTTTTCGCTTCTGGGCGATCCGCTGGCCTGTGGTCATACACGTCACATCCTTTCGTGGGAACAGTATCGCCGAAAGTGGGCAAAATCGCCACCAACTTCCCGGCGAAATTTGTAAACCGTGGGTTTACACAGGGGTTTTACAGCTTTTTTTCGTAGAGATTCAGGGGGCAATGGACGTAGCCCATGAAGAAGGTGTCCACCACCCCGGCGAACCGGTAGCCGATAGAGGGGTAGAGGTGGTTGGAAACGGCGTTGCTCACGCCTGTGTCGAACCGCATGACGGTCTTGCCCTGACTGCGGGCGGTGTCCTCGGCAAAGGCCACCATCTGCCGGGCCAAGCCCTGCCCCGCCCGGTCAGGATGGATGGTCAGGGTGTGGATGACGGCCACCTGACTGTCCTCGGCGGGGATGGACCAGCCGCCGTTTTTGTATTCCGGCAGCTGGATGCCATTGAGATTCATGCTGCCCCAGACCGTGCCGTCCTCGTCCACGCCTACATACAGGGTTCCGGCGTTGAAGATGCTCCGGGCGGTGTCGGCGGTGGGGTAAGCGCCCCGCTTCCAGCCTGTGTAATGCAGACCGGTGGCGTCCTCATGGTCTAAAATAGCCTCGTAGACGGCGGCTACGGCAGGCAGATCAGATTCCTTGGCAATACGGATCATGGTGTTTCCTCTCTTTTCTCTCGTTTTCAAAAACAGGCGTACCATCCGGTACGCCTGTTTGGTATTTATTCGGGGTTAGAGTTGTTTTCCTGCTTGGACTCAGGCTTTCCGTCAGACGGCGTTTCGTCAGAGCCGGGCTTGTCCGCATCATTCTTCTCCCCGCTGGCGGGAGCGTTCTCCGGGGCCTCGATCTTCTCGGAGATCATGTGGACCTTCCGGGCGGCAGGCTCGATGACCTCCGGCTGAGAGGGGCGGAAGCCATTCTCGTGGGCCAGAGTGGAGGCGTAGGCGTCCTCTACGGTGGAGGGGTCCCGGCCCTCGATGATGGCTACCATCTCCGCACCGGTGATGGTCTCCTTCTCCAGCAGGTAGGCCACCACCTTGTCCATGTCCTCCCGGTTTTCCCGGATGATGTTCACGGCATCGGCATAGCACTTGTCCAGGATATCCTTCACGGCCTTGTCCATAGCGGCGGCGGTGTCCTGCGCGCAGTCCAGACCGTAGCCGCCGTCTAAATACTGGCTGCGGCGGGAGGCCAGAGCCATCATACCGAACTGGTCGCTCATGCCGAACATGGCAACCATGTTCCGGGCCACGCCGGTGGCCTCCTGAATGTCCTGAGAAGCGCCGTTGGTCATGGTATTCATCACCACTTCCTCGGCGGCACGGCCACCCATGGACACGGCAATCTTCGCCAACAGCTCGTCCCGGGTCCGCAGTTCCGTCTTGTCCTCCTCCGGCATCAGCAGGGTGTAGCCCAGCGCACCCTGGGTGTGGGGGACAATGGTGATCTTCTGAACAGGCTCCGTATTTTTCTGCTTATAGGCCACCATAGCGTGACCGACCTCGTGGTAGGCCACCAGTTTTTTCTCAAATTCCGTCAGGACGCTGCCCTTTTTCTCCGTGCCGGCGATGACCAGCTCGAAAGCGGCCAGCAGGTCCTCCTGGATCACCAGCTTGCGGCCTTTTCGGACGGCCCGGAGAGCGGCCTCATTCACAAGGTTGGCAAGGTCGGCGCCCACGCAGCCGGCGGTGGCCAGCGCCACCTTCTTCAAGTTGACGTCCTCAGCCAGCTTGATGTTCCGGGTATGGACCTGAAGGGTGGCCAGACGGCCCGCCAGATTGGGACGGTCGATGATGATGCGGCGGTCGAACCGGCCAGGCCGCAGAAGGGCCTGATCCAGCACCTCAGGCCGGTTGGTGGCGGCCAGAAGGATGATGCCCTTGGTGGGGTCAAAGCCGTCCATTTCGGCAAGAAGCTGATTCAGGGTCTGCTCCCGCTCATCATTGCCGCCGAAGCGCCCGGAGTCACGGGATTTGCCGATGGTGTCGATCTCATCGATGAATACGATACAGGGGGCTACCTTGGCGGCCTCCTTAAAGAGGTCGCGGACACGGGATGCGCCCACGCCCACGAACATCTCCACAAAGTCGGAGCCGGAGATGGAGAAGAAGGGGACATTGGCTTCGCCGGCCACGGCCTTGGCCAGCAGCGTTTTGCCGGTGCCTGGAGGTCCTACCAGCAAAGCACCCTTGGGGAGCTTGGCACCGATGTCGGTATATTTCTTGGGATTGTGCAGGAAGTCGATGATCTCCGTCAGGGATTCCTTGGCCTCGTCCTGACCGGCCACATCAGCGAAGGTGACGCCGGTCTGCTTTTCCATGTAGACCTTGGCGTTGGCCTTGCCTACGCCTCCGATCCCGCCCATGCCTCCCATGCCGCCCTTTTTCGCCATGATCCGCATGACGAGGGAGAACATGAGCATGATGAACACAAAGGGCAGGATGAAGTTGATGGCGAACAGAAGAATCGGGCTCATCTGAGGCTCGTACTTCGTGTCATAGTCTGTTTTTCCGGCCTCGTGCATCCGCTCCACCAGAGTGTCGTTAGACTCCATCTTCACGGTAAAGAGCTTCAACGCCGCGGTATGCTCCTTGCCGTCAGCGTCGGTAAAGGCGTAAACGGCCTTGCCGTCCTGATCCGTGGACTTGGTGTAGGCGGTGCCGTTCTCAGCGGTGTAGACATAACCGTCCTTGGGGACGATATACAGCAGGCCCTCGGAGAGGTCCACGGTGACGTCCTCCACCTGCTTGTCCTCCATCATGGCGATGAAATCGCTGTATTTGATGTTGATGTTGGAGGCCTGCTTTCCGGCGGATCCCATGTAGCTGCTGGTGCAGTAGAACACCAACGTCAGCGCCAGTGCCCAGGCTACCAGCTTGGCGGCGCCCAGCAGGTTGCGGTTGCTCCGTCGGTTCTTATTGTTTTTATCGTTCTGGTCCATTGAGAACTCCTTTCAGAGTGTGTGAAATTAAAAAGCAGTATAGCACAACCTCCTTGAAACCACAAGGAAAAGAGACTGCCTTTTCATAAACTTTCTGTAAATTTGGACGTCCTGAGCGGAAACGTTTTTTCAAATTCATCTTTATTGTGGACCGGTTCTGTGATATACTGTAAAAAGTATACCCCCGCAGATTTTGACAAATTCCGATCATGAGAGGATTTCAATATGACAGACGAAAGAAAAGACCAGCTGACCGCCGAGGCCGACGGCCTCATTGAAGGCCGCAACGCGGTGATCGAAGCCCTGCGGACAGAGGCCAGCATTGACAAAATTTTCATCCAGAAGGGTGAGGTAGACAAGACCCTGGGCCACATCGCATCCAAGGCCCGGGCAGCGGGCATCGTGGTGGTGGAGGCTGATCGGCGAAAGCTGGACGGCATGAGCCGCACCCACGCCCATCAGGGCGTCATCGCGCTGGCGGCGGTGCGGGAATACGTCAGTGTAGACGATATTCTGGCGGATGCCGCCTCCAAGAACGAATCACCCCTGATCGTGGTGTGCGACGAGATCTCCGACCCGCACAATCTGGGCGCCATTATCCGGACGGCTTATTGCGCCGGCGCTCACGGCGTGGTCATTCCCAAGCGCCGCAGTGCGGGCCTGACCAGCGTGGTGGCCAAGACCTCCGCAGGCGCGGTGTCTCACATGAAGGTGGCCCGTGTGCCCAACATCCCCTCTCTGCTGAAGGACCTGAAAAAGCAGGGGGTCTGGGTATTCGGCACGGCGGCCAACGGCACCACCGGCCTGTATGACGCGGATCTGAAGGGTGCCGCCGCCATCGTCATCGGCAGCGAGGGGGACGGCATGACCCGTCTGGCTGCTGAAAACTGCGATTTTCTGGTGAGCATCCCCATGAAGGGTGATCTGAATTCCCTGAACGCCAGTGCCTCGGCAGCGATCCTGCTGTATGAGGCCGTGCGTCAGCGGATGAACTGAGAAGTTTGGAGAGAACACGGTGTCAAAGGATGTCGAGAAAACAGAATACGGCACAGGCACCTGGGATACGCCGCCGTCTGACGAGGATTACACCTTAGAGGAGATCTTGGCGGAATACGGCTCCAGCCGCCAGCAGAAGATTATGGAAGAGGTGGAACGGGAGACCGCTCCGGCGAAGCCGGAAACGCCCGAGGCACCGGCTTCTGAACAGCCTTCCGCCCCTAAACCGACAGAGACGGCCCCTTCCCCAACACCCAAATCAGCAATGGCTCGCTGGGAGGAACGGATCGCTTCGGCAGCGCTGGAACAGGATGGGGAGGACCCCTTTGCTGCCGATTCGGACCCGGAGGAAGAAGCCGGAACGGATGACGGCCCAGAGCCGGAGGCCACCCGCTTCCTGAGTCTGGAAGAACTGGTGGGGACAACGGTAGGGGCTGTGATGGAGGAGCACCACGAAACGCTGCTGAAACCGAAACGGGGGCTGTTCTCCCGGAAACGGCAGGAGGAAACGGAGCAGCTCTATGATCCCATGGAAGCCCCTGAGGAACCGGTAAAGCCTCTTACTGAGGCGGAGAGCATCGGAGAGGAGCCGGAGCTTAGCGAGGTTGCGTCCGAGGAGCGGGAAGCCTATAAAAGCCGTCACCGACCTCTGGGCTTTGCTTTTTTCATGGCGCTGGTACCCCTCGCCGCTATGACGGCGGGGCAGTACGGCGTGATAGTCCCCTTCTGGACCGGAGACCGGCAGATCCAAGGCGTTGCCATGCTGACCTGTTTGCTGATCGAATTGGTGCTGTGCTGGCACGTGCCGGTGTACGCGATCCAGAAGCTGAAAGAAAAACGCTGCGTCAGCGCGCTGCTGGTATCGTTAGCGGTGTTGGCAGCGGCGGTGGACTGCGCGTTGTGGTTGTTTGTTCCGGGGCGGGGAGAAGCGCTGCCCTATACCGCGGCGGCGGGATTGGCGCTGTGCTTTGCCCAGTGGGGCATCAGCCGGGAAAGCCGGGGCAGCTATGATAGCTTCCGTTTGGCATCGCTGGACGATCACCCCCCTTACCTGGTCACGGAAACTCCAAGGGGCGCCTGCAAGCAGCGGGGAGACCTGCGGGGCTTTTATACCACGGCCATGCGGGACGATTACGCCTCCCGCCTCCAGACGGTATTTCTCCCCCTGATCTTCATGGCCGCGCTGGTGTTCGCGGGCCTGACCTCTTTGGGACGGGGACACGGAATCGACTTCCTGCGGAACTGGTCCGTGATCCTGACGGCGGGAGCTACCTGTTCCCTGCCACTGTGCTGGAGCCTGCCATGGTCCCGGTTGACCCGCCGACAGCAGAAAAGCGGCTGTGCCGTGGCGGGATGGGATGGCGCGGCCCGGGTAGGAAAGCGCCGGGGCATGATCCTGACGGATACCGACCTGTTCCCGCCGGGGACCATCCGGCTCAACGGTGTGAAGGTCTACGGCGAGGAATTGGGCAAGGTGTCGTCCTACGCGGCGGCAGCCGCTCGTGCGGCGGGCTGCGGCCTGGAGCGGATCTTTGAGGGACTGGCAGTGGGGGAGAACGCCCCACGGGAAACGGCTCAGGACCTGAGCTTCTATGAGCAGGGTGGCTTTGGCTGCACGATCCACGGGGAATCCGTCCTGTTGGGGACTGCCTCCTTCCTGCGGAAGCAGGACGTGCGGCTGCCCAGCAACATCAACCTGAAAACCGGCATTTTTCTGGCCATCGATCATCAGCTGGCGGCGGTGTTCGCTGTGAAGTATGAGGCGTCAGAAAATGTGGATTACGCGCTGCGGACCCTGCGCCGCAGCCGGATCACGCCGATTTTGGCGGTGCGGGACCCCAACATCACCCCGGCGCTGCTGAAGCGGAAGTTCTATAAGAAGATCAAGGTGGAGTATCCGCAGCTGACGGACCGGGTGGCCCTCAGCGAAGCGGAGGAGGACCGGGGCCTGCCCCGGGCGCTGCTGCTGCGGGAGGGCCTGCTGCCCTACGCCGAAGCAGTGGTGGGCAGCCGCCGTCTGCGAACGGCGGTGCGCCGGGCTACCTGGCTGTCCCTGGCGGGCAGCGCCGCCGGCGTTTTGCTGACGGCGTATCTGGTGTCTCTGGGGAAGTTCGATTTGCTCACCCCCTTGTCCCTGACGGTGTTTTTGCTGCTGTGGACCCTGCCGGTGCTGCTGATGAGCGACTGGACCGGCCGATATTGACACTTGACAGAATAAAGTACCGGGAGGCAGACTTTTTCCCTGCCTCCCGGTACTTTTTCGCGCTGTCCGGGATCAAAAGACTTTTTTTAAAGAAAAATGATTTTTGCGGGACCCCACAAAAATAGGCGACCCTTTTTGCCTACCCCTCCAAAATGTAAGATCTCACAAAATTCTTGTTGTATTGCCTATGAAAAAGCGGTATAATTAACACATTGAGTGAGTCTCAATGGTTGACAGATCTTTTATCGGCTCATTAGAGCCGTGTCAACAGCATCAACATAAGGAGTGGAACAAACATGAGCTATTCAGTACAGAACATCCGTAACGTCTGCCTGCTGGGTCACAGCGGCAGCGGTAAGACTTCTCTGGCAGAGAGCCTGCTGTTTATGACCGGCGCCATCGACCGTATGGGCAGAGTCGCGGACGGCAATACCGTTTGTGATTACGATCCCGAAGAGGTCAAGCGCCAGATCTCTCTGTCCACCGCTGTGGCGCCTATCGACTATAAGGGCTGCCGCATCAACGTGCTGGATACTCCGGGCGCATTCGACTTTTCCGGCGAAGTGATGGAGGCTCTCCGGGCCGCCGACGCCGCCATCATCGTGGCCTCCGCCAAGGACGGTGTGTCCGTGGGCGTTGAGAAGGCATGGAAGTATTGTGAAGAGCGGAATATGCCCCGCTTTATCTATATCTCTAAGATCGACGAGGACCACAGCGACTATAATGCCACCTTTGATGCGCTCCGTGAGCGCTTCGGCAACAAGATCGCTCCCGTCGTGGTGCCTACGCTGGACGAAAACAAGAAAGTCACCGGCCTCATGGACATCCTGAATAAGCGCGCCTATGAGATGCAGGATGGCAAGCGTGTGGAGGTCGAGCTGCCTGAGGAAAAGGTGGCCGTTATCAACGAGTTCAACGATGCGCTGAAGGAATCCGTGGCGGAGACCAGCGAGGAATTCATGGAGCGCTTCTTTAACGGCGAGGACTTCACTTACGCTGAAATGGCTCAGGGCCTGCGTCAGGGCGTCCGTGAGCTGAGCGTGTTCCCCGTGCTGTGCGGCAGCGCCGTGGCTGATATGGGCACTCTGATGCTGCTGGACAACATCATGGAGCTGCTGCCCTCTCCCGAGCAGGGCAATTATCATAAGGCCACTCTGGCTGACGGCACCACCGAGGAATTCGTGGTGTCCGCCGGCGGCGTGCCCACGGCTTTCGTGTTCAAGACCATTTCCGACCAGTACGGCAAGTACTCCTTCGTGAAGGTCCTCTCCGGCAGCATTACGCCGGATATGACCATGGTCAATGCCCGCACCGGCGACAATGAAAAGCTGGGCCGCCTGTATACCATGCGGGGCAAGAAGGCCACCGAGGTCAAGGAGCTGGTGTGCGGCGATATCGGCGCCATCGCCAAGATGGATAAGGTCAAGACCGGCGATACCCTGTGCGACAGCCGTAAGGTCGTGGCGCTGAAGGGCATCCCCTTTGCCGAACCCTGCTACTCTGTGGCCATCGCTCCCAAGACCCGCGGTCAGGACGATAAGGTGGCTCAGGGCCTGAACCGTCTCAACGAGGAGGATCCCTCCTTCTCCGTGGTCAACAACGCTGAGACGCATCAGATGGTCCTCTCCGGCGCCGGCGATATGCAGGTGGATGTGCTGGTCAGCAAGCTCAAGACTCGCTTCAACGTGGAAGTGGAGCTGAGCCCTGTCCGCGTGGCTTACCGTGAGAAGATCCGCAAGACCGTGCAGAAGCAGGGTCGTCATAAGAAGCAGACCGGCGGCAGCGGCCAGTTCGGTGACGTGTGGATCCGCTTCGAGCCCCAGACCGAGCAGGATGATATGATCTTCGCCGAGGAAGTGTTCGGCGGCTCTGTGCCCAAGAACTACTTCCCCGCTGTGGAGAAGGGCCTGCGGGAGGCCTGCGCCCACGGTCCTCTGGCCGGTTATCCTGTGGTGAATCTGAAAGCTGTCCTGTATGACGGCTCCTATCACCCCGTTGACTCCTCTGAAATCGCATTCAAGACCGCGGCCCAGCTGGCCTTTAAGGCCGCTCTGCCCGAGGCCAACCCCTGCCTGATGGAGCCTGTTGGCGAGCTGAAGGTCACCGTGCCTGACAGCTACATGGGCGATGTCATGGGTGACCTGAACAAGCGCCGGGGCCGTGTCATGGGTATGGACCCTGCCGGCAATGGCGAGCAGGTCATTACTGCTGAGGTCCCCATGGGCGAGATGAGCACCTATGCCATCGACCTCCGCTCCATGACCCAGTCCCGCGGCACCTTTACCCTGCACTTTGTCCGCTATGAGGATTGTCCTCCCGCGGCGCAGGAGAAGGCGATCGCCGAGGCCAAGGCCCGGAACGAGGAATAAGATCAACCAGTGTGGCCGGGGAAGCGATCGCTTCCCCGGCCGCTGTATCTGTGTGGGATAGTCCCAGGGCAGTTTAATAGCTCTAACAAAGCGTGAACAATTTTAGGTTCTTTCAAAAAGTTGCATTTGCAACTTGCAAACAGAAACGATTCCTGATATACTACACTCACAAAGCAAAAAACGCTCAAGGAAAGAGCAAAGATAAGGTAATTATTTAAGGAGGATACATCTATGAAGAAGTGGGTCTGCAAGGTTTGCGGTTACATTTATGAGGGTCCCGAGGCTCCCGTCGAGTGCCCCGTCTGCCACGCCAAGAATGCGTTTGAAGAGGTCAAGGGCGAGATGAAGCTGGCTGCTGAGCACAAGTTCGGCATCTACGCAGAGACCGTGAAGAACAACGCTGACATCTCCGAGGAGGATAAGAAGTACATCTTCGATCAGCTCATGGCCAACTTCAATGGCGAGTGCAGCGAGGTGGGTATGTATCTGTGCATGGCCCGGATCGCTCACCGTGAGGGCTATCCCGAGATCGGCCTCTACTGGGAGAAGGCCGCTTATGAGGAAGCCGAGCATGCCGCTAAGTTCGCCGAGCTGCTGGGCAGCGACCTGGAGAGCAACATGACCGCCTCCACCGAGAAGAACCTGGCTTGGCGCGTGGACTGCGAGTACGGTGCTACTGCCGGCAAGTTCGAGCTGGCCGCCTGCGCCAAGAAGAACGGTCTGGACGCCATTCACGACACTGTCCATGAGATGGCCCGCGACGAGGCCCGTCACGGCAAGGCTCTGGAGGGCATGCTGAAGCGCTACTTCAACAAGTAAGTTCCGCAAAAACCAAAATCTTTTGAGAGGGAACCGGGAAACCGGTTCCCCCTCTTTTTTGCGTTCCGTGTGTCCCATCCACATTCGCCATCAGATATATCTGCATGAAAACAAGAGAAATGTGCCTCCGTGCAAATTGCGTCCTGGTTTTCTGTCATGTTGACTGATTTGTTCTAACATACTAAAATGCGGTCCGCTGATATCTGCGGACCGCATTTTGACGATATGGACAGTGAACCGTTTGGATGCTGCTTTTACAGCTTTTCCAGCAGATAATCCACGAACTGGGCGCAGGAGGCCCCGTCCCGGTGGCCGGTCATGACCACCCGCCGCTCCGTCTCCGTGCAGAGGCGCATAGCGGCGGCGAGCTGAGCTGCCTTGTCCGCCATGGCAATGTGCCGTAGCAGCAGTTCTGCCGCCTTCAAAATGCTGGCGGGATTGGCGTAGTCTCCCTCACCGTCGGCGATGAGCCGGGGCGCAGTACCGTGGACGGCCTCGAACATGGCGTATTGGCTGCCGGTGTTGGCGCTGCCCGCCGTGCCCACGCCGCCCTGGATCTGGGCGGCCTCGTCGGTGATGATGTCACCATACAGATTGGGCAGCACGAATACCTGAAATTTGCTCCGGATCTCCGGGTTCACCAGATTGGCGGTCATAATGTCGATGTACCAGTCCTCAGCGGTGATCTCCGGATAGTCCGCCGCAACCTCATGGCAGATGCGGGTGAACATTCCATCGGTCTTTTTCATAATGTTGGCCTTGGTGACGATCGCCACATTGGTTTTGCCGTTGGCCCGGGCGAAATCAAAAGCGGCTCTGGCGATCCGGCGGGTACCGGCGTCGGTGGTGACTTTGAAATCCATGCTCAGCATACCGGGCACCTCAACGCCCCGGCTGCCCAGAGCGTATTCGCCCTCCGTATTCTCCCGGAAGAAGGTCCAGTCGATGCCCAGCTTCGGAACGGACACGGGGCGCACATTGGCAAACAGGTCCAGCTCCCGGCGCATGGCTACGTTGGCGCTTTCCAGTGTACCGCCCTTGGGGGTCTCTGTGGGGCCTTTCAGCAGCACGTCGCAGTCCTTGATGGCGGCCAGCACCTCGTCAGGAAGGGCTTTGCCCTGAGTGGTGCGGTTTTCAATGGTCAGCCCCTCGATATCCCGCAGTTCTACCCGGCCGCTGGATAGCTCCTCCGCCAGCAGCTTTTCCAACACCCGCCGGGCCTGGGCCATGAGGATGGGACCGATGCCGTCACCGGGGATCAGGCCGATGACGATGCACTCCATGCGGGAAAAGTCCTTGGCGGGAGAGCCTTGGGCCATGCGCTCCTGCCGGTTTAACTGCTCGGTCAGTAAGGTGCGGAAATGTGCCGCCGCCTGTTCGATATATGCGTTCTGATCCATCAGTCATTGCCTTCTTTCGTGTAATTCAGCAGACCACCCGCCCGGAGCATCGCCGCCTGCCGCTTGGTGAAGCTGCCACAGACGGGAATTTCCCGGTCCCCGGCGTGAAGCGTCATGGTACCGCTGTCCAGACCGGTGTCGATGCCGGTGAGGGTCAGGGTCTCGCCTTGGGTCAAGGCGTCATAGTCATCGGGGTTGGCAAAGGTCAGGGGCAGGATACCGGCGTTGATGAGGTTGGCGGCGTGGATGCGGGCGAAGCTCTTGGCGATGACCGCCCGGACGCCTAAGTACAGGGGCACCAGCGCCGCGTGTTCTCTTGAGGAACCCTGTCCGTAGTTGCTGCCGCCCACTAAAATGGTCTCTCCGGCTGCCTTGGCGTTTTTGGCGAACTCCTTGTCGCACACGGCGAAGCAGAACTCCGACAGCTTGGGGATGTTGGAGCGGTAGGGGAGGATCTTGGAGCCTGCGGGCATGATGTGGTCGGTGGTGATGTTATCCCCTACCTTCAGGGTCAGCTTGGCGGTGATGGTGTCGCCCACCGGCTTGCCCTGGGGGAATTCCTTGATGTTGGGACCGCGAAGCACCTCCAACTGGGCCGCATCCTCCGGGGCGGCAGGGGCCAGCACAGCGCTGTCATCGATGAGAAAGCGGTCTGGCAGATCCACATGGAGAGCGTCCAGCCCCAAATCGCGGGGATCGGTGATCTCCCCGGTGAGGGCGGCGGCCACGGCGGTCTCCGGGGACACCAGATACACCTTGGCATCCGCCGTACCGCTGCGGCCCTCGAAGTTGCGGTTGAAGGTCCGCAGGCTCACACCGCCGGAGTTGGGGGAGAAGCCCATGCCGATACAGGGGCCGCAGGCACATTCCAGCAGCCGCGCACCGGAGGCCAGAATATCCGACAGCGCGCCGCAGTTGGCCAGCATGGTCAGGACCTGCCGGGAGCCGGGGGACACGGACATACTGACAGAGGGGGCCACGGTCCTGTCTTTCAGCATGGCGGCGGTTTTCAGCAGATCGTACAGAGAGGAATTGGTGCAGGAGCCGACGCAGACCTGATCCACCTTAACGCCCTTCAGACTGCGGACGGGCACCACCTTGTCCGGCATGTGGGGACAGGCGATCAGCGGCTCCAGCGTGTCCAGATCAATGCGAATGACCCGGTCATAGGCCGCGTCGGGATCGGCGGAGAGGGGTGTGAAGTCGGCTTCCCGCCCCTGGGCCTTCAAAAAGGCGCGGGTCACTTCATCGGAGGGGAAGATGGAGGTAGTAGCCCCCAGCTCTGTACCCATATTGGTGATGGTGGCCCGCTCCGGAACGGATAGCCCGGCGATGCCGGGGCCGCCCCATTCCATCACATGCCCCACGCCGCCCTTGACGGAGAGGAGCCGCAGGACCTCCAAGCTGATGTCCTTGGCGGTGACGAAGGGGCGCAGCGCACCGGTCAGCTCGACCTTGATGACCTTGGGCATGGTAATGTAGTAGGCTCCGCCGCCCATAGCCACGGCTACGTCCATGCCCCCCGCGCCAAAAGCCAGCATCCCAATGCCACCGCCGGTTGGGGTGTGGCTGTCGGAGCCGATGAGGGTCTGCCCTGGTACGCCGAAGCGTTCCAGATGCACCTGATGGCAGATGCCGTTGCCGGGGCGGGAGAACCAGATGCCGTGCTTGGCGGCGACGGACTGGATGTATCGGTGGTCGTCGGCGTTTTCAAAGCCGGATTGGAGGGTGTTGTGATCAATATAGGCCACAGATCGCTTGGTTTTGACCCGGTCAATGCCCATGGACTCAAATTCCAGATAGGCCATGGTGCCGGTGGCGTCCTGCGTCAGGGTCTGGTCGATGCGCAGAGCCACCTCAGTCCCCGGCTCCATGCTGCCACTGACCAGATGGGCGGCGATCAGTTTTTCTGTCAATGTCTTTCCCATGGTTCAGCCTTCCTTTTGAATGATGTCCGCCAGATTGGTCCGGGCATTTTCCACGTGGCGCAGAGCAGTCTCTGCGGCCCGGTCCCCATCATGGGCGGCAAGGGCCTCGTAGATGGCGATGTGCTCCTCTAAGGCGTGGAGCGCCCGGCTGTGGTGGGTGACGGAGGCCTTGCGGTATTTGATGATCTTCTTGTGGAGGGAGATCAGCGTATCCGCATAGGGGCGGCTGCCGCAGCTATTGTAAAGCAATTCATGGAATCGGGAATCCAGATTTTTGACCTGATCGGAATTTTCACCCGGCTCCTTTTCACTTTCAATGTAGAAGCGTTGCAGGTCCAGGACCTCTTTCATTTCACTCAGTACATCGTCTGTGATGCTGGCGGCGGCCCGCTTTGCGGCCAGACCCTCCAGCTGAAGTCGGATCTCGTAGATATCCAGCATATCCTGCCGGGAGATGCCTACCACAACGAGTCCGTGGCCGGTATCGTCCAAAATGCGCTCCTGTTCCAACCGCCGGATGGCCTCCCGGATGGGGGTACGGCTGACGCCCAGCTCGCCGGACAGCCGCAGCTCGCTCAAAATCTCGCCCTGAGGGTATTTACCGGACAGAATATCCCGTTCCAGCTTTTCGAAAACCTGATCGGCGATGGAAATGGGCTTATGATCTCTCATCATGGTGGGTTCCTCCTCAATGGCGGGGCTTCAGCACGCCGCCGGACAGTTCTGCGATTTTTTCTTCCAGTTCTTCATTGGAAAGGGCGGTGGTGCGGCCTCCGGCATACTGTTCGTCCACCCAGACTTTCAGCTTTTCCACCAGCGCGTCATGCTTGCTGAGCTGGTGGTCGCTGCGGAGCCGGTAGTTCTGGTTGATCCAGTAGGCAATGCCTGCCAGCCCGGAGGTTTTGCTGATGGCTACGGCGGCGGGCCGGTCCAGCAGCTTTTCTGTATTGAAAATGTTGTAGATCTCCTCGTCCTTCAAAAGCCCGTCAGCGTGGATGCCTGCACGGGTGACGTTAAAGTTCCGGCCCACAAAGGGCGTCATGGGGGGGATGTGATAACCGATCTCATGCTCGAAGTAGTCGGCGATCTCTGTGATGGCGGTGGGGTCCATGCCGTCCAGAGAGCCACGGAGGGAAGCGTATTCAAACACCATGGCCTCCAAAGGCACATTGCCGGTGCGCTCACCGATGCCCAGCATGGAGCAGTTCACGCCGCTGGCACCGTACAGCCAGGCGGTGGCGGCGTTGGCAACGGCCTTGTAGAAGTCGTTATGACCGTGCCATTCCAGATATTCGCTCTCCACGCCGGAATAGTGCTGCAAACCGTAGATGATGCCGGGGACGCTGCGGGGCAGGGCCACCTCTGTATAGGGGACACCGTAGCCCATGGTGTCGCAGGCCCGGATACGGACGGGGATCTTGGCCTGGTGGGAAAGCTCCATCAGCTCGTTGACGAAGGGCACCACGAAACCGTAAAAGTCCGCACGGGTGATGTCCTCCAGATGGCACCGGGGCATGACCCCGGCGTCAAAGGCGTCCTTCACCGTGGCCAGATAGTAGTCCAACGCCTGCCGGCGGGTCATCTGCATTTTCTTAAAGATATGATAGTCGCTGCACGACACCAGAATACCGGTTTCCTTGATGCCGAGATCCTTCACCATCCGGAAGTCTTCCCGGGTGGCCCGGATCCAGGTGGTGATCTCCGGGAAGCGCAGCCCCAAAGCCTGACAGCGTTCGATGGCCTCCCGGTCCCGCTTGCTGTAAATGAAAAACTCTGTCTGGCGGATCAGGCCGTAAGGCCCGCCCAGCTTGCTGAGGAGCTTGAACAGGTGCTCGATCTGCTCCGGGGTGTAGGGGTTCATGGACTGCTGGCCGTCCCGGAAGGAGGTGTCCGTGATCCAGATATCGGCAGGCATGGATGTAGGCACCCGCCGGTGGTTGAAGGCCACCTTGGGGACCTCATCGTAGTTATATACATCCCGGTACAGCACCGGGTCCTTCACATCCTGAAGGGAATAACGGTAGTCATTTTCCTCCAGCAGATTGGTTTTGGCGGATAATTCAAGCATGACAGGCTCCTTTCCAGCGATACGTTTGCTGTATACTTGTATACATATATACACCTGTGGCGAAAACTTGTCTACCCCTCCGAACAAACTTCGTGCAGGATCACAAATGGGTCTTTTCATGGCGGTCATCAAAAAGACAGATGTCCTCGATGCGCGGAGCTTTTGTGAAACGCACTGCATTTTCTCCAGAATTTCTGTGCAGTCCGCGCAGAGCGGGGAAAATTGACCGATTTCCCCCGTATCCGGAAAAATCCCTTGCAAACCGGGGCGAATAGTGCTATGATACCCTTTGTCAATAGGGGAGCTTGCGCAAGCAGGCTGAGAGTGGGATGTATCGCCCAGACCCGTAAACCTGATTTGGATAATGCCAACGTAGGGAGATACCGTCGCTGACACGCTCATGGAGCTCGTAATGCGGATATGTCTTTCAGGCATATCCGCATTTTGTTTTCTATCCGGTCATTTGTGCCGGACAGACAAGAGCGGTGCCCGCCGGGATTTCAAAAGATGCAGAGGTGTTCAATATGAAATGTGATCCCAAAGATCTGCTGCTGTATGCCGTCACCGACCGTCACTGGCTGAACGGTCGGACACTGGTGGACGTGGTCAAGGAGAGTCTGGACGGCGGCGTTACTATGATTCAGCTTCGGGAAAAGTCTCTGGATGAGGGCAAATTCCTGGAAGAAGCCAAGGAACTGCAAGCCCTGTGCCGGGAGCGGCATGTTCCCTTTATCGTCAATGACAACGTGGACATCGCCAAGGCCATGGACGCTGACGGCGTTCATGTGGGGCAGGACGATATGGCGGCGCTGGATGCCCGGGCCAAGCTGGGACCGGACAAGCTCATCGGTGTCTCCGCTCACACGGTGGAGGAGGCTCTGCTGGCAGAGAAGCAGGGGGCGGATTATCTGGGCGTGGGAGCCGTGTTCCCCACCAGCTCTAAGAGCGATGTGGGGGAGATGTCCTACGAGACCCTGAAGGCTATCTGCGAGGCCGTGTCCATTCCTGTGGTGGCCATCGGCGGCATTTCCGGCGAGAATGTAGGCAAGCTGGCGGGCAGCGGCATCTGCGGCGTGGCGGTCATCAGCGCTATCTACGCCGCCAAGGACGTCAAAGCTGCCGCCGCTGATTTGAAAGCCACCGTGGAAGAAATGCTGCGGGCATGATCCGGGGGGCCATTTTCGACTTAGATGGCGTCCTGCTGGACTCTATGGGTATCTGGGAAGATCTGGGCGCCCGGTATCTCCGGCGGCTGCACATCACCCCGGAGCCGGGACTGAATAAGGTCCTCTTTCCCATGAGCATGGAACAGGGGGCAGCCTATCTGAAAGCGCATTACCCGCTTCAACCGAGCGAGGCGGAAATTTGCGACGGCATTGCCCGAATGCTGAAGGACTACTATGCTCAGGAGGTCCCTGCCAAGCCCGGCGCGGCAGCGCTGCTGGAATTTCTGGCGGATCGGGGCGTTTCCATGGCAGCGGCTACCTCCAGCCCGCGGGAGCACGTGACCGCCGCGTTGGATCGGCTGGGCCTGCTGCCCCACCTGAAAGTGGTTTTCACCACCGGCGAGGTGGGCGTCAGCAAGCATGAGCCAGTGATCTACCATCTGGCGGCGGAAGCATTGGGGACGGCTCCGGCGGAAACGCTGATATTCGAGGATTCCCTCTACGCCCTGAAAACCGCCAAGACGGCGGGTTTCCGCACTGTCGGCGTATTGGACGCCCACGGGGAAACAGATCAGGCGGGGCTGAACCGGGCGGCGGAGGTCTATCTCACGTCCCTGACGGAGTTTCCCGGCCATTGGGAACCGCTCAACAAGTAAATTCGGAACGCTCAGGGCCTTGCCCTGTGTTCAGGCGGTACATTGGGGGCACCACCTTGTATCGCTTTATAAAACGTGCTGTAAAAGAGAAAGGAAGTATTCACATGAAAACAGCATTGACCATTGCTGGAAGCGATTCCAGCGGAGGCGCCGGTATCCAGGCGGATATGAAGACCATGACGGCCAACGGCGTTTACGCCATGAGCGCAGTCACGGCCCTGACCGCCCAGAACACCACCGGCGTCACAGACATTCTGGAGTCCACTCCTCATTTCCTGGGTGAGCAGCTGGACGCTATTTTTACCGATATTTTCCCCGACGCGGTGAAGATCGGCATGGTTTCCTCCGCTGACCTCATCGTGGTCATCGCGGAAAAGCTGAAGCAGTACAAGGCGGAGAACATCGTGGTGGACCCTGTGATGGTGGCCACCTCCGGGGCAAAGCTGCTGCGGGACGACGCGGTGGAGGCCCTGTGCCGGGAGCTGCTGCCGCTGGCGGCGGTCCTGACCCCCAACATCCCCGAGGCGGAGATCCTCTCCGGCATGACCATCACCGATGCCACCGGCATGGAGGCCGCCGCCAAGTACATCAGCGAGAAATACGGCTGCGCCGTGCTGTGCAAGGGCGGCCATAAGGTCAATGATGCCGACGATCTCCTGTGGCGGAACGGCTTTGGCAAGTGGTTCCACGGCAAGCGGATCAACAATCCCAACACCCATGGCACCGGCTGCACCCTCTCCAGCGCCATTGCTTCCAATTTGGCCAAGGGCTATGATCTGGACGAGTCCGTGGAGCGGGCCAAGGAATACATCTCCGGCGCACTGGCGGCCATGCTGGATCTGGGCCACGGTTCCGGTCCCATGAACCACATGTTCGCTCTGAAAGGAGCGTTCACGGAATGATCACCTCTACGGTTGCGATCTTATTCGCTGTGGGTTACCTGCTGGCAACAGTCTGGCTGTGCAGGGGCATCCGGCTGACGGCCCGGGACCTGTGCCTGGGCGGTATCGTCTGCGCTATGACGCTGGTGCTGGCCACGATCCGCATTCCCCTGCCCACCGGCTCCAACATCACCTGCGGCTCCTGGATCCCGCTGATGCTGCTGGCCCTGCTGTATGACTACCGGCTGTCCATGCTGAGCGGCTGGGTATGCGGTATTCTGGCAATGCTCCTGATCCCCGGTTGGCAGGCGGTCCACTGGGCGCAGATCTTTGTGCAGCAGTTGGTCTGCTTCTCCTGCTTGGGCTATGCCGGCGTGTTCGGCAGCGACAAGCGCTGGAAGGCCATCTGCGGCATGGCGCTGGCGGTGGCGATCCGCTGCTTCGGTCATGTGATCAGCGGTGTGATCTTCTATTCCCAGAACGCATGGGACGGCTGGGGCGCCTGGGGTTACAGTCTGGCCTTTAACCTGTCCTCCCGGCTTCCGGAGGGGATCTTGAGCATTTTGATCGTATCGGTGCTGCCGCTGACGCTTATGCGGCGGGCCATTGCCAGAAGGGAGGCAAAATGATGGGTACTGTTGATCGGCTTCTGAAAGCCACCGAGGATATCTGGGCCAGCTACCACGAAAAGCCCTTTGTGCAGGGATTGAAGTACGGCACGCTGGATCAGAAGAAATTCCGCAGCTATATCATTCAGGATTACTGGTATCTCATGGATTATACCAAGGTTTTTGCCATCGGCGTAGCCAAGAGCAAGAGCGTGGAGGTCATGAAACTCTTTGCCAAGTACATCCAGGCGATCCTGGACGGCGAGGTCAACGTTCACAACGGCTATATGGCCGATTTTGGGATCACCCAGGAGGAACTGGACCACACGCCTATCCAGCAGGATAACCGCTCTTACACCTCCTATATGCTCAGCGTTGCCTATCGGGGCGGTGAGGCGGAAATTCTGACGGCCATCTTCTCCTGTGCTTACAGCTATGAGGTCATCGCCCGCAAGATCGTGGAGGAGTGCCCCTCCGCTCCCGAGCACCCCATGTACGGGCGTTGGGTGCGGGGCTACATCACTCCCCGCTACACAGGCAACAACGTGATCCTGAAGGATATGCTGGAGCGGCTGACCAAGGACTATACCGAGGAGCAGCTCCGCTATCTGGAGGAGATCTTTACGGCGTGTTCCCGCTATGAGGCATCCTTCTGGGATATGGCGGACCGCTTCGGAACGGAAGGCGGGGTGCAGGCATGAAAAAGACGTCCACCTTCCAAAACGGACTGATCTGGTTCGGCGCAGGCGTTTCTCTGGCGGAGATCCTCACCGGTACTGCCTTTGCACCTTTGGGCATGGCCAAGGGCCTGGCGGCGATCGTCATTGGTCACATCATCGGCTGCGCCATGATGCTTCTGGCGGGTCTCATCGGCGGCCGCACCGGTCGCAGCGCCATGGAGACCGTGAAAATGAGCTTTGGACAGAAGGGCGGCCTGCTGTTCGCCTTCCTGAATGTGCTTCAGTTGGTTGGCTGGACTGCCATCATGATCTATGATGGAGCCTTGGCGATCAGTGGTATTTTCGACCTCGGTCATTGGGTCTGGTGTCTGGTCATCGGCGTCCTCATCATCCTGTGGATCGCTGTGGGCATCACGGATCTGGGCTGGATCAACAAGCTTACCATGGCGGCGCTGTTTCTCCTGACCCTGGTGCTGTGCAAGGTGATCTTTTTCTCCGGCAGCGCTATGGCGGCCTCCGGCGAGGCCATGACCTTCGGCGCGGCGGTGGAGCTGGCGGTGGCCATGCCCCTGAGCTGGCTGCCCCTCATCAGCGACTACACCCGCGAGGCGGAAAAGCCTGTACAGGCCACCTGGGTCAGTGTTCTGGTGTACGGACTGGTGTCCTGCTGGATGTATGTCATCGGCATGGGCGCGGCGATCTTTACCGGAGAGTATGACATTGCCGTTATCATGGTGAAGGCCGGTCTCGGCATTGCCGCGCTGGTGATCCTGGTGTTCTCCACCGTCACCACCACCTTCCTGGATGCCTGGTCCGCCGGTATCTCTGCCGAGTCCCTCACCAAGAAGCTGAACGGGAAAAAGACCGCCATTGCGGTGACGGTCATCGGCGCTGCGGGGGCGATCCTGTTCCCCATGGATGATATCACCGGCTTCCTGTATCTGATCGGCTCTGTGTTTGCACCCATGATCGCGGTGCAGATCGCGGATCATTTCCTCCTCAAGCGAGATCGCTTTACCGTGGCGGCGGACGGCCGGAATCTGGTGATCTGGCTGGTGGGCTTCATCGCCTACCGCTGGCTTATGGGCGTGGACACCCCAGTGGGCTACACCCTGCCGGATATGGTCCTGACCATCCTTTTGTGCGTCCTTGCGGAAAAGCTGTGCACCGGCAAGAAGAATGACTGATCGGCTGACCGAACAATAAACGACCGGCGGATACGTATGCGTATCCGCCGGTTTTTCTGCGTGTGATTTGCGCGGTTTTTCCTTGCCCTCCGGCCGGTTCCGTGGTACACTTTCTTCCTGTACGAGCATTGACCGAAGAGAAAGGATAACCATGAATCAAAAAGAACTTAACGAGATCCGCCGGCGCTTCAAACTGGATAAAAACAGTATTTCCAAGATTTTTGGCTGCTATGTCAACAGCAATAAGGAGATCATATCCTGGATCGACGCCTCTATGGGCCTCATGCAGCAGGAGGAGCAGGAAATGTATCTGGGCCTTCTGAAAAAGGCCCTCTCCGGGGCCTTGGGCAAAAATCTGGTGGATATCACGTTTTCCACGGCACAGGTGGCGGACAGTGACGAGCACCGCCTGTTGCAGACCATGCGGCAGACAGAGTTAAAGGACCCCGCCTCCCGGGAGAATTTCTGCCGCCGGCTGATCGACGCGCTGAACATGGGAGAGACCAACTACCTGATCCTGCTGGCTGCGGACACCTACGATGTGCCCCACAAGAGCCGGGACGATGAATTTCAGGCGGACGCGGGGGACACGGTGTATCGCTACTTTGTCTGCGCCGTCTGCCCGGTAAAGGCCCCTACCCTGGAGCTGCGGTACGATCACGATTTGAATGAATTCCATCCCGGCTCCACCGGGCATATCGCACTGGCCCCGGAGCTGGGCTTCCTGTACCCCGCTTTTGACAGCCGCGCCGCCAACATCTATGACCTGCTGTTCTACGCCAAGAACCCGGCGGAGCTGCATCAGGAGGTCATTGACGCGCTGTTCCGGGTGGAGCCGCCTATGTCTGCGGCAGAACAGAAGAACGTTTTTGATACGGCGCTGACGGAGGCGCTGGATGAGGCTTGCAGCTATGACGTGGTGCAGTCCGTCCATGAGCAGATCCGGGCGAAGATCGAGGACCACAAGGAAAGCCACGATCCGGAACCGCTGGAACTGACGGTTTCCGACGTGGGCTGCATACTGGCCAACAGTGGCGTGGACACCGAAAAGGTGGAAGCGTTCAAGGCGAACTGCGAAAAGCAGTACGGCGAAAACGCCCAGCTGAACCCTGTGAATATCATCGAGAGCCGCAAGTTTCAGGTCACCACCCCGGAGGTGAAGATCTCCATCGCCCCGGAAAACAGCTATCTCATCGAGACCCGGATCATCGATGGCCGCAAGTATCTCCTGATCCCCGCCGATGACGGCGTGGAGGTCAACGGCATCGGCGTGAACATCGCCGCCGATCAGCCGCGGGAATAAGCGCAGAGCCGTTCATACATGGTAAAAGCCCCGCCGGATTCCTTTCGGAATCCGGCGGGGCGCGTTTGTTCGGAAAATATTACGGACGGAAGAGAACTCAGCCCTCCTCCGCAATCTTGCGGCCCATGAGGACGCCCATGACGGAGGCCATCATCAAGCCGCGGGTCCAGCCGGAGCTGTCGCCCAGGCAGTGAAGCCCCTGAAGGCTGGTGTTGAAATCCGTGTCCATCTTCACCCGGTTGGAGTAGAACTTCAACTCGGGGGAATACAGCAGGGTCTCGTAGGCGGCAAAGCCGGGCACCACATAATCCATAGCCTGAATGAAGTTGATGATGTTGGTCATGGCCCGGTAGGGCATGGCGGCGGTAATGTCGCCGGCCACGGCGTCCGGCAGAGTGGGGCGGATGTTGGACTGGGCCAGTTCCTTCTGCCAGGTGCGCTTGCCGTCCAGAATGTCACCGAAGCGCTGCACCAGAATTTGCCCGTTTGCCAGCATGTTGGTCAGCTCGCCCACCTTCTGAGCGTAGGCGATGGGCTGGTTGAAGGGCACGGAGAAGTTGTGGGAGCAGAGAATGGACAGGTTGGTGTTGTCGCTCTTCTTCTCCTTGAAGGAGTGGCCGTTGACCACCGCCAGGTTGTTGTCGTAGTTTTCCTGACTGACAAAGCCGCCGGGGTTCTGGCAGAAGGTACGGACCTTGTTCTTGAAGGGGCGGGGATAACCTACCAGCTTGGATTCATACAGGACCCGGTTTACGGTCTCCATGACTTCATTGCGGACCTCCACGCGGACGCCGATATCCACAGTGCCAGGGGCGTGAGCGATGTTGTGCTCGGCGCAGAGCTTTTCCAGCCAGTCGGCACCCCGGCGGCCGGTAGCGACCACGGTGTGCTTGGCGTAGATCTCCATGTCCACCTTGCCGTTGGACACGGATACGCCCTTGCAGACGTCATTTTCCAGAATCAGGTTGCTGCACTCGTAGCCGAAGTACATCTCTACGCCATGCTCCTGTAAGTACTTCTCGATGGCGTAGTAGATACCCTGGGCCTTTTCCGTGCCCATGTGACGGATGGGGCAGTCCACCAGCTTCAGGCCCGCCTGAATAGCATGCTTGCGGATCTCCTTGCGCTCCTCATCATTGCCGAGACCCTCGATGTGCGCGTCCGCACCAAAGTCCAGATAGATCTGGTCAGCGTAGTTGATGGTCTCCTGTGCCAATTCCGGGGTGATGAGGGTAGGCAGATCACCACCTACCTCATAGCTGAGAGACAGCTTGCCATCGGAAAACGCACCGGCGCCGGAGAAGCCTGTGGTGATGTGGCAGTAGGGCTTGCAGTTGACGCACTTCTTCGTCTTGTCCTTGGGGCAGTGGCGGTTTTCTACCGCCTGACCCTTTTCCACCATGATAATTTTCTGCCTGCTGCCCTTTTTGATCATTTCCAGCGCGGTGAAAATGCCGGCAGGACCGGCGCCAATAATAACAACATCTGCGTGCATAGCTTTTTCTCTCCTTTACCTTGTTACTTTGCTGACAGTTCTACCTGATGACGTACCAGCGTCATCGGCGGCACCGACCGAGGCAGCCGGAGTTTCAGCAGCATCTGGGGATTTCGGGGTTCTTCGATCACGGTCCCGGCCTCATCCCGCATTTCCGGGACCGTCATGGAAAAGGGACGCAGATCCGGCCCCACCAGTTCCACGGTGTCACCGGTGCGGAACTTGTTCCGCAGGGAAATGACGGCGTTGCCGTCGGAGTCACATTCCGTGACCAGCGCCACCACCTGCCATTCCCGAATGTAGCGGGAATTTTCGTAATACTGGCCTGGATAGCCGTAGTAAAAGCCGGTGGCATAGGGCCGGTGGCTGACGTGCTCCACCTCATCCCGCCACACAGGGTCGATGGGGCGGCCCGCAGCGGCATCGTCCAGACAGTGCCGGTAAGCGCCGGTGACGATGGCGGCATAATAGGCGGATTTGGCCCGGCCCTCGATCTTCAGACTGGACAGCCCCACATCCAGCAGGTCATCCAGATGGTCGATCATGCACATATCACGGGAATTTAAAATATAGCTGCCCTTTTCGTCCTCCTCAATGGGGAAATATTCGCCGGGGCGTTTTTCCTCCATCAGGGCGTAATGATAGCGGCAGGGCTGAGCACAGGCACCGCGGCTGGCGTCCCGGCCCGTCATATAATTGCTCAGCAGACACCGCCCGGAATAGCTGACGCACATGGCCCCGTGAACGAAGGCCTCGATCTCCAGCTCTGCCGGGGTGTTCTCCCGGATGGTCCGAATTTCCTCAAGGCTCAGCTCCCGGGCCAAAATCACACGGGAAGCGCCCAGATCATACCAGGCGTTGGCGGTGACATAGTTGGAAATGCTGGCCTGAGTGGAGATATGGCGCTGGCAGTTGGGGGCATATTTCCCCGCCAGCGTAAAGGCACCCAGGTCCGCCACGATCACCGCGTCCACACCGGCGTCATTCAGCCGTTCCAGATGCGCCGGCAGGCGGACGATCTCATCCCCCCGGGGCATGGTGTTGATGGTGCAGTGGACCCGTACATTGTGCGCATGGGCATAGGCCACCGCCGCCTTCAGCTCATCCGGGTCAAAGTTTCCGGCGAAGGCCCGCATACCGAAGTCCGTACCTGCCAGATATACAGCGTCCGCGCCGTAGAGCACGGCCATTTTCAGCCGTTCCATATCTCCTGCCGGAGCCAGTAGCTCCGGCAGTTTTTTCTGATTATCCACCATAGGAACTGCTCCCTACAAAGGCATTGTGCTCAGACAGGGTCTTGGAGAAGTGGTGCTTCCCGTCGGTGCCCAATGCGTAGTAATAATAGTCCGTGTCGTTGGGATCCATGGCCGCTTTCAGAGCCACACTGCCGGGGTTGGCAATAGCCGTAGGCGGCAACCCCTTGTGCAGGTACAGGTTATAGGGGGTATCGACCGCCTTGTCCGCGTTGGTGATGGCGCCGGTGTGATCCGGCAGACCATAGAGCAGGGACGCGTCGATCTGGAGCAGTCCTGCGGTCTCGCCGGGTTTTTGCAGACGGTTATAGATGACGGAGGCGATATCCCGCTGATCCGTACCGTCCGTCTCCTTTTCGATGAGGGAGGCGATGATGACCACATCCTTCATGCTGTAACCCATGGATTTGGCCTTGGAGGAGGCGAACGCATCCTCGTCGATATGGTCGGCAAAGGCGTCGATCAGCTTACCCAGAGCGTTCTTGGCGTTGTGATTCTTGTAGAACTCATAGGTGTCCGGGAACAGGTAGCCCTCCAGACGGCTGGGGTCTTCAGAATTATTGCTGATGAAGCTGTAATCGTATGTGGCGGTCCTGGCGGCCTCCAGCAGATTTTCTTCCGTATTGACGCCCTTTTCCGCCAGCAGACGGATGGTTTGCCGCACGGTATAGCCTTCGGGGATGGTGACTGTGACGGTCTCCGCCGTCAGGTTGCCGGAGGAGTTGTGCATTCCCAGGATCAGCGCCCGGTAATCCATCTCCGTATTCAGCGTATAGGTACCGATGCCGATCTTTTTATCGGCATGGGAGATCCCGGCGTAGAGCTTGAAAAACCACTTGTACTTGATGAGTCCCGCATCCTGGAGCTTATTCGCCACGGTGGACACGCTATCCTCTGCCGTCACCTCCACCGAGGTCTCCCGCAGAGCGCCACGGTTGAAGGCGCAGAAATCCGAGCCCAGCATCCAGCCAACACCCGCCAGGATAGCGGAAGCCAGCAGGACAAAGATCAGGTAACCGACCAGCACCGCCAGCGAATTCTGTCTACGCCTGCGGGGACGGCTCTTGCTGTGGTGGGTAGACACCGCTTCACGCCGCGCCCCCTGTGCCTGCCGGACTTCCTGCGCGTCCCAGCTGGCAGTATCATCTCTTCTGTATTCAGACATTGGTTCCTCCTTGCTTTCCCGATCCCCATCAGGGAGTGGGAATACAATTTCCGGATTTTTGACCGGTCCAAGCCCGGTTCCCGGTGACAGCGGCATAAGATAACCTATCAAACGGAAAGCGGGGTAGTGGTATGTGCTGCAACAACAATGACAGCTCCTGGCTCTGGATCATTCTCGTTCTGATCGTGGTACTGGTATGCTGCGGCGGATGCGGGTGCAGTAATAACTGCAACTGCGGAAACTGCTGCTGACAGCGGGGACGCCGAAGCGTCCCTGCGGGACAAGCCCCTTACAGCAGCTTTTTAACCGTCCGGTAAACCTGATTGTGGATATCCTCCACCGTCCGGGGCGCATCGTCCCTGGCACAGCGGATCACGGTCCAGCCGCAGTCCTTCACGATCTCCCGGGCGGCCTCCCGGCAGCTTTTCAGATAAGCCTCGTCCTGCTCGTGAATGTCGGCATGGGTGCCTGTGGCAGCCTCCCGGTTGCGCATCATCTTTTCCGTGATCTCCGTGGGCATGTCCAGATAGAGTACCAGATCCGGCTTCGGCAGGCCCAGCTTGCCGTATTCCAGATCAAAGAGCCAGTTCAAAAAGACAGTCCGTTCCTCTGGCGGCAGCTTGGACGCCTGATGGACGGCGTTGGACGTGGTGTAGCGGTCCGCGATCACCAGCCCACCGGTTTCGTAGAAAGCGCCCCAGTCCTGCTTGTAGGAGGCGTAGCGATCCATGGCGTAAAACAGGGACGCTGCGTAGGCGTTCACATCGCCGGGACGCTTACCCAAATTGCCGTCCAGATACTCCTGCACCATGGCGGCGGAGGGCTTGCCGTACCGGGGAAAGGTGATGTTTTTATAGGGGATGCTTTCTCGCTGTAAATGCTCGCACAGCAGCCGGGACTGGGTGGCTTTGCCGGAACCGTCGGTCCCCTCAAATACGATCAGCCGTCCGCTCATTTCCACTTTCCTTTCTCCTGCCGCACGTGGATCAAAAACAGCGGCAGCTTCATCATCCGGCCGATGCGCTTCGGCTCCTTACACAGGCGGTAAAACCATTCCAGACCGTGATCGGTCCAGAATTTTGGGGCCCGCTCCACAGTGCCCGCGAACACGTCCAGACTTCCGCCGAGGCCGCACAGCAAATGGGCACCGGTGGCGGGGCCATTCTGCGCCATCCACAGCTCCTGCTTGGGTGCACCCAAACAGACGAACACGCAATCCGCGCCGCTTTCCCGGATGGCTTCCACCACGGGGGCGTCCTCCTTGAAGTAGCCATCATGAGTTCCGGCGATCTTCAGACCAGGGTACTGCTTTTGCAGCCGCTCCGCCGCCAGGTCCGCCACACCGGGCTTGGCGCCCAGCAGATAGAGGGATCTCCCGCTCTCGGCCATTTTTCCCATCAGCCCTGCGGCAAATTCGATGCCGGGGGTCTTTTCCTTCAGGGGCGTTCCCAGCATGGCCGCTCCCTTTATCACGCCGATGCCGTCCGGCAGCACGAGATTCGCACCGTTGACCGCCTGCATAGCTTCCGGATTTTCCCGGCAGACTTCTACGATCTCCGGATTCGGGGTCACTACATAGTGGGCCCCCGGTTCCTCCAGCAGTGCCGCTCCGCGGGACACGGCTTCCGTCATGGTCAGATTATCAAAACCAACGCCTAATACGTCAATCCGCATATAGTTCACCTCGGTTATAGATTCCATACTCATACAGATTAAAGTATAGCACACCCCTTTGCAAATGTCCACGAAAAAAGCGGAGCCAACAGGCTCCGCTTCTGAAAAAGCACGCAGGGCTTATGCTTTTTTCCTGTCCGGCAGCTGTGCCAGCACCACCGCTGCCAGCATCAGTGCACAGCCGAAATATTCCCGCCCGCTGAGGCAATCTCCCAAGATCGCCGCGCCGGAAATAGTAGCGAACACGGATTCCAGGCTTAACAGCAGGGAGATCACCGTGGGGTTGGAGCCCTTCTGAGCCAGAATTTGCAGTGTATAGCCCACGCCGCTGGAAAAGAGACCCGCATACAGGATAGCACCCGCCGCCATAGTCAGACCCGCCCAGGTGGGGTGCTCGAAAAGCAGGGAGCCGATCAGGGAAAACGCTGTGACAAAGAAGAACTGACAGCAGGACAGCTCCACGCCGTCCACCACGGTGACAAAGTGATCCACCAGAAGGATCTGTGCTGTAAACACAAAGGCGCACAGCATCACGCAGAGATCGCCGGGGGCGACGGTAAAGCTCTCCGTGATGCACAGACAGTACAGTCCCGCCACTGCCAGCAGCACGCTGACCCACACCGCCTTGGGCACCCGCTTTTTCAGGAAAATGCCGAAAATGGGCACCAGCACGATGTAAAGGGCGGTGATAAAGCCCGCCTTGCCGGGGGAGGTGGTGTCCAGGCCCTTTTGCTGAAGGAAGGAGGCCAGGCCCAGCGTCAGGCCGCACCAGAAGCCGCCCAGAAGCAGATCCTTCCGGGAGCGGGTGACGGAGGCAGCCTGTCCCTTCCGGCGGCGGCCGGATCGCATGACGGCGCACAGCATCAGCAAAAACACAAAAGCGATCACCGACCGGGCGGCGTTAAAAGCCAGCGGCGGCACATAGTCCGCGCCTACGCTCTGGGCTACAAAGGCGGTACCCCAGATCAAAGCCGTCAGAACCGCATAGGCGGACGAACGCAGAGAACCCTGCTTCATATACTTGCTCCTCCTTACCGGATGTGGTATGATGATAAAAAGTTTCCCCCGCCGGTTTTGAACGGCAGGCAGCGTGGAATGACCCATCAGATCAGCCCTGCGCGAAGGTTGGCGCAGAGACAGCGAATGTAGCGATTATAGTGGAAAACAGACGCTGCCGCAAGAGGGACGGGCCGACTTCTCCGAAGGCCGCAAAGGAAGTTCTGGAAACACGGCTGGTTTTGTGGATTTTTACTGCTTTTCTGCGAAATTCTGCATATTTGATAAAGGAGGCCCTATGGCGAAGCTGTCCCATGATTTCTTCAATGGCGATACCATTGCCATCGCTCAGGCGCTGCTGGGAAAGTATCTGGTGCGGAACCGGAACGGCGAGCTGCTGGCAGGCCGCATCACGGAGACGGAGGCCTACGTGGGCCGATGCGACAAGGCCTGCCACGCCTACAACTACCGCCGCACGCCCAGGACGGAAACACTGTTCATGGCTCCGGGCCATGCCTATATCTATTTCATCTACGGGATGTACCACTGTCTGAACTTCGTCACAGAGCCGGAGGGAGAACCTTCTGCCGTGCTGCTGCGGGGACTGGACCCGGCGGCAGGGGCAGAGACCATGAAGCACCTGCGGTTCGGGGACGCGCCCATGAACGCCTACCGGCGAAAGAACTTTCTCAACGGTCCCGGCAAGGTCTGTAAGGCGCTGGACCTCACCACGGCCCAGAATAAGCTGGATCTGGAGGGAGATGTTCTGTTTCTCTGCGATTCCATGGCGGATGTGGGGCTGACGGACCCGGTGATCGGACCGGAGCACATCTGCGCCGGCTCCCGGATCGGCGTGGACTATGCGGAAGAAGCCAAGGACTTCCCGTGGCGATTCTGGCTGGAAAAGGAGAACTGATATGTATTTATTTGATATGGACGGCACCCTCATTGATTCCAACGATGTCTGGAAGGACGTGGACAGGGAATTTCTGGCCCGGAGGGGTCTGCCCTACACTAAAGCCTATTACGAGGGGGTGGCCCACACCATTTTCCCCTTGGCGGCTAAGTTCACCAAGGAGTTCTGCAATCTGCCCGACAGCGAGGAAGACATCATGGCGGAGTGGATGGAGCTGGCCAAGGACGCCTACGCTCATGTGACGGTGAAGCCCGGCGTCCGGGCGTTTTTAAAGCAGTGCAAGGCGGAAAACCGACGGATGGCGCTGGTGACCTCCAGCGTGCCGGTGCACTGCCACACCGCCATGGAAAAGCTGGATCTGATGAAGTACTTCGAGTCCGTCACCTTTGCTCAGGAATTGGGCATTGAGAAGAAGGACAAGCGTCTGTGGCTGGGGGTGGCGGAGCGGTACGGTGTAGAGCCGGAGACCTGTACCCTGTTTGACGACAGCCTTGCCGCCTGCAAGGGCGCCCGCAGCGCCAAAATGCGGGTGGTAGGGGTTTACGACAGCTTTTTTGCCGGGGACGAGAAGGAAATGCGCTCCTTCTGCGACGTGTATATCAAGAGCTTTGAGGAACTGCTCTGGAAGCCGGAGTACCGGAAGGACTGACAAATAAAAAGGACATAGAAATTGCAAAAGTCAGGCGTTGGTTTTCCAACGCCTGACTGAGTTTGTCAATGAAGTGGTAATTTTTCCGCAACGGGAAGGAAGGGTGTGCGCGGGAAACCCAGGAAGGGTGTCCTACGCCATTGAAATCCTTAGTTTTCAGAGTTTTTATAAAACTCTAAAAACTTGCTCAGCGGGGAGAAAAGACTTTTCGACACGCTGAGTCAGGCGTTGGTTTTCCAACGCCTGACTTTTTATGTGGTTCAACTGCCCGAGCGCCAGTGGGACACAATTTGCCATTCGTCCGTTCCCGGCATCAGGCGCAGGGTCAGGACTGCGATATTTCCGTTTTCAACAGATTTACGCAGATAAACGTAGTTTCCGACCTGTTCGCCGGATTCCGCTATAAAATGGAACATATTGAAATCTGAGGTATACGTATAGTAAGCGTCGTATTCATCCAGGTAGCAGACGCCGGAGGTGTCCAGATTGCTCGTAGTAATGCTGCCCCAGCGGGTCAGCACCTCGTTGATGCTGGAAACCGTGTGCCGGTGGATGGGTACCGGCATATCCTCCATGCGCTCCACCCGCTTGAACGGCCAGTTATCCAGCTTTTTCAACGCCTCAAATTCCGCCTCAGTCGCCTGGCCGCTGTCCGGGAAATAGCGGATAAATTCCTCAAAATTCAGGTTCCTGACATTTTTATAATAGGAGGAAAAGAAGTAACTGAAGGGCTGGATGTGAAAGTCCACAATGTCACCGCTCTCATCCCGGACCGCAGGGTCCATAATGGCGTTGTAGGCGGCCAGCTCCTCTTGCGTCAGGGTGTGCCGGGGACTGTACTGCCCTGTCAGCGAGATCTCCACCACGGCCTGAAAGGTTTCCCAGCCATTGCCCCGGTCGGCCTCGTAGGATACTGGAACGAGGTACTGATATAGGCCCGAACCGAACAGCGACTGATGCTGCTCCACCGTGGCTGCCAGATGCACCTGCTCCCAGCCGTGAACGTTTCTGGCCCGGGCACTGTCCAGAGAACAGAGCCGCGGCTCGCCGTTTTTCTGCTCCACCGTGTAGGAGACCGTAAGATCTGCGGCGCGCCCGTCCACCTCCGCCCGGTAGGTGGAGGTCATCGTAGTCCGGGTGGATGCGCCGGCGGCGGGAAGGCTCTCCGTCGGCGTGAAGCTCTCCGCCATGAGATACATCACCTGAGGCTCGATGAAGATATGCACGTAATTGCTGATGCCGGTATCCGTCCAGAGGGTAAACACCGTCCAGCAGCCACCGCCGGCTGCAGGGTAGAAGTAGTACCGGATGTGGGTGCCCTCCGCCGGCGGGTCCAGCCGCCAGACCAGTTTTTCCTCATCTACCGGCGTGAAGCCGATCTCCTCCGCTTCGGCGCGCTGCACGTCCAGAGACTTCTCGTCATAGACGATGGAGAAAATGGAGCCGGTATTGTAGGCGGATGTCCACTCCCAGTAGGGGGAGGCGCTGTCCGAGGTGTCGGATTTTGTCCAGCCGCTGATGGGAATGTAGAGATAGCCACCGTCCACATCATAGCGGTGGACGGGATAGTTCCCCAGACTGCCCGGCTCCGGCAGGTCGATCTGGCTCCGCCAGTCCTCCACATACAGCGGCAGATCCAAATTTCGATCCGTCACATACCAGTCGTAAAGGGCCTCCTCCATGGTGTTGTGATAGCCGAAGAAATCGCCGCCGTCATTGATGGGGTTGTCGCAGAGAATGTCGTAGCTGCCGTCATCGTGCCGCAGGGCCACTATTACATGACGATCATCTAACGAGAAGTATTCCTCGTTGTCATAATACTGTCCGCCCACCAGCGCCACCGAAGCCGTGTCCACATCCAGCTTCACCAGATAGAAATATTCCCATTCCTCCAACACGCCGTCGGGAGTCAGTCCGGCCAGCTCGCCGCCCTTCGTCAGATATTCCAGCTTTCGATCCGTCACCGCGGCGGTATGAGGCTGGTCGCTGACAGTGCCGTCGGCGTTTTCCGCGTAATACCGTGCCTCCGTCTGAGACAGCATTACCTGCTGGACGTAGGCCGCCACGCTGGGCCACTGGCCGGTTTCCGTCCGGTCCGCCGGGGGATCTTCCGTTGGGGTGCCGCTCCCCTTGGGATTGGCGGCGCAGAGGGCGATCAGACCCACGCAGACCACGGCGCACACGGCGATGATCCACGGCTGAGGCCGTTTCCAGTTCAGCAGGTTCCGGATGCGCCCGCCGGTGTCGCCCTCGCCGAAGGCAAGGGGCATCCCCGCCACGATGCGCCGACCGGTGGCAAGGCTCAGCAGGGAGGCGGAGTAGTCCGCCCGGATGTCCTCGCCCAGTTCTCTTACCACCGCCTCGTCGCAGCTCATCTCCATGTCCTTTCCCGCCAAAATAAACGCCGCCCACACCAGCGGGTTGAACCAGTGGACGCACAGAGCCAGAAACGACAGGAGTTTCACCACATGATCCCGGCGGCGGAGGTGATACTGCTCATGCCGCAGGATGTAGCCCCGCTCCGTTTCCGTCAGGGTGGAGGGCAGGTAGATCTTGGGCCGGAACAGGCCCATGACAAAGGGGGAGGGGATATAGTCCGCCAGATAGATGTTGTCCTCCAATCGCACGGTCCCCACCAGGCGGCGGCGGAGCCGCAGCAGCGAGACCACGCTGTAAAGGAGCAGCAGGGCCATGCCCGTCAGCCACGTCAGGGTCAGGACTGCCACCGGGCCGCTGAGGGGTGAGACCGGGGCAGCATCAGGCGGAGTCACGCTGGGGACGGCGCTGATGATGCTCTCGCCGGGTTCCGCCGGGAACGGCTCCTGGGGCAAAGGCGTCACCGCGGGGGCCATATTGCGGACGATATCCGCCGGGACGTACTCCACCACGCTGGTAACGGCGGTCCGTTCCTGGGCCGGAGCGCCCAGCGCCCCCAGCAGGGACACGGCGGAGGTGATGGATACCGGACACAGCAGCCGGAACAGCACCACCGCCCACAGGACATAGGAAAAGACCTTGGGAGCCCGCCGCAGCAGCAGACGGACTGCCAGCACCGCCAGAATCACCACGCTGGCGGTGAGGCTCATGTTGCAGACAATGGGAAACAGCCGGTGCATTACAAACTCGCCCATACGCTACCTCCTGTTCTGGTCGATCAGCTTTTGCAGCTCCGCGATCTCGTCCTCTGTCAGCTTTTTTCGCCGGGTAAACGCCGTGATAAACGCAGGCAGGGACCCGGAAAAGCTCTCCTCCACAAACTGCTGGCTCTGGGCGGTGTCATAGTCCGCCCGGGACAGCCGGCTGGTGACGGTGCCGCCCTCGTTTTGGAAGATGCCCCGGTCACACAGCCGTTTCAGAACGGTGTAGGTGGTGGACTTTTTCCAACCAAGGGCCTCCTCCGCCAGTCGGACCAACTCCGTGGAGCCGACCGGCTCCCTGTCCCAGATGATCTCCGCGAACCGAGTCTCCACCGGCCCCATTTTCAAATCACGCATAGGTTTCACCTCCGAGGTTTACTTCGTGTAGACCTTCTACTTGCAGTCTACAATGTGTAAACCAAATTGTCAAGGGGCTTTCAAGGAAAAAACGCCGGGGGAGCGGCATGAAAAAAGAAATGTCCGTATATTTCTGTACAAATGCAGAAGAATACTTGACAAAAGGGAGAAAAAGCAACATAATAGTACCAGTTTTGGGCAGCGCAATGTTCTGTGACGACCGTTTGGCCGTCGCTTTTTTATGCGGCGGCGGGAAACCGTCTGCCGTCTGGACCGCTGCCCGGCTATGACGGATAATAAAAGGAGCCTGCGGGAGAATCGCGGCTCCGTGATGAAAGGATACCGACATGATCACAGTCAACAATGTAAGCATGAACTTCAGCGGCCAGACCCTGTTCAAGGACGTGGAGCTGAAGTTCGTTCCCGGCAACTGCTACGGCATTATCGGCGCCAACGGCGCCGGCAAGTCCACCTTCCTCCGCATCCTCTCCGGGGATCTGGAGCCCACCACCGGCGAGGTCATTATTCCCAAGGAAGAGCGGATGTCCATTCTGAAGCAGGACCACTTCCAGTATGACGCCTACACCGTGCTGGATACGGTGATGATGGGCAACCAGCGCCTCTACGACGTGATGAAGGAGAAGGACGCCCTCTATGAAAAAGAGGACTTCACCGACGAGGACGGCGTGAAGGCCAGCGAGCTGGAGGCCGAATTTGCCGAAATGGGCGGCTGGGAGGCCGAATCCGACGTGTCCCGGCTCATTCAGGGCCTTGGCCTCTCCAACGATATTCTGTACAGCGAAATGTCCAGCCTGACCGCCAAGGAAAAGGTGAAGGTGCTGCTGGCCCAGGCGCTGTTCGGCAAGCCGGACATCATCCTGCTGGACGAGCCCACCAACCATCTGGACATTCAGGCCATCGAGTGGCTTGAGGACTTTCTGATGGACTGCGAGAGCCTGATCCTTGTGGTGAGCCATGACCGTCACTTCCTGAACACCGTCTGCACCAACATCGTGGATGTGGACTACGGACATATCAAGATGTATGTGGGCAACTATGAGTTCTGGTACGAGTCCAGCCAGATGGTCCAGCGGATGATGAAGGATCAGAACCGGAAAAACGAGGAAAAGATCAAGGAATTGCAGCTGTTCATCCAGCGCTTCTCCGCCAACAAGTCCAAGAGCAAGCAGGCCACGGCCCGCCGTAAGCTGCTGGACAAGCTGACGGTAGAGGAAATGCCCGCCTCCTCCCGGCGGTATCCCTTCGTGGGCTTTACCATGGAGCGGGAGTGCGGCAAGGAGATCCTGGCAGTGGAGGGCCTGAGCAAGACCGTGGACGGCCGCAAGGTGCTGGATAACGTGTCCTTCCGGGTGAACAAGGGAGATAAGATCGCCTTTGTGGGCGAGGACGAGATCGCCAAGACCACCCTGTTCAAGATCATCATGGGCGAGCTGGAGCCGGACGAGGGCACCTACAAGTGGGGCACCACCATTACCACCAGCTATTTCCCGCTGGATAACTCCGCTTTCTTCAACGACTGCGATTTGAATCTGGTGGATTGGCTGGCCCAGTTCACCCCCAAGATCCCGGAGGCCAACACCGAGTCCTTTAAGCGAGCTTTCCTGGGGCGGATGCTGTTCTCCGGCGACGATGTGTTCAAGCCGGTGAAGGTCCTCTCCGGCGGTGAGAAGGTCCGGTGCATGCTCTCCCGCATGATGCTCTATGGTTCTAACGTGCTGGTGCTGGATCAGCCCACCAACCATCTGGATCTGGAATCCATCACCGCCGTCAACAATGGCCTGATGGACTTCAAGGGCGTGGTGCTGTTTTCCAGCCATGACCACGAGTTCGTGCAGACCATCGCCAACCGCATTATGGTGCTGGAGGACGGCAAGCTGACTGACCGCCTTGGCACCTACGAGGACTATATCGCCTCGATGACAAATACTGCTGAATAACCCGCCACGGGGACTGCTTTTGAGCAGTCCCCGTGTTCTTTATGCGGAAGTGAACATGAATTTGCCGTCGTCTTGATGCAATAAATATCAGGAAGGCAGGAGAGACTATACCGGGCGATTCCGGGGTTGAAAAATTCATAGGGAGATGGTATATTGATTCTGCAACAAACACTGGGAGGAGAAGCGGGATGAGACTGGGACGAGAAGGCGCGCGATCCGCACCGTGGGAAGATCGGGAGCTGCGGCAATTGGGGCTGTTGGTGCTCTGTGCCTCCGTGGTATTCTCGTTCGCCACCCACGGGTTTCTTTTTGCCAACGAGTGCTTTTCCCATGATTCGATCTCCTATTTTACCTACGCTACCGGCACACCGTCCTTCTATATCGGCATTGGCCGTTTCCTCATTCCTCTTTACGAAGCCCTCAAAGGGGCGGTGGCGGCCCCGTGGTTGATCGGTTTGCTGTTTACACTTTGGACGGCGGCCGGCGCTTTTTTGACCCTGCACCTGTTGCACATCCGCCAGGCGCTGGGGGTCGTGCTGGTCTGCGCCCTTTTTTGTACGAACCGGGCTGTGACGCTGACCGGGGCGACTTATATTTACTGCATGGACGAATACGCTCTGGCGCTGTTGCTGTCCGTGGGGGCGGTGTGGTGTTTTCAAAAGGGGGGCTGGCGGCAGCTTTTGGCTGGACTGGGGCTGCTGGCGGCGTCCCTTGCACTTTATCAGGCCTATTTTACCGTGGCCATCGGTCTTTGCTTTTTGGTGGTTTTGAAGCATGCGGCCCAGGGACAGAGCCTCATCGGGACGATCCGGGAGGGAATGCGGTATCTGGGCCTTCTGACGGCGGGATTCGCCCTCTACTACGGTCTTTGGACCGCGCTTTGCGCCCTGAGCCACATCGGGAAGCGGCGGGTGGAGGAATCGCTGCTCCATGGGGGGCTGGGGCGGCTGCCCCAGCTGCTGTGGGAGGCCAATGGGGACTTTGTCCAAGCTCTTTTGCGACCGGACGGCGTTCTCTCGTGGCTGCTGGCAGCGGTGCATATACTGGCGTTGGCAGTTCTGGCAGCGCGGCTTGCCTGCCTGTTGGCGGACCGCCGCCTGCCCATTGGGAACAAGGTGCTTTTGCTGCTGTTATCCGCCTTGGCACCCACCGCCTTCAACGCCGTTTTCCTGCTTATGAACGGTGGGGCGACGGGCCTTATGACCTTTGCCTGGGAGCTTTGGTACCTCTTACTGGCACTTTGCTTGGAGCCATGGGGCGGCCGGGAGGCCAAGGGCCTCCGAGCTGCTGCTGCGGTGGTGCTGGTGTGCGTTTTGTGGCAGCACATCGTATTTGCCAACCAGTGCTACATAAAAAAAGACCTGGAAAAAAATGCAACGCTGGTTCTGGCCGCCCGTGTGCTGGAGCGGATCGAGGGAACAGAGGGCTATGTCCCCGGCGAGACGCCGGTGGCCTTTGTGGGGCGGCTGGATCAAAACGGATTTCTCAATCGGGGCCGGGATGCCTTTTCGGACCTGACGGGGACCGTGGGACTATGGCGCGACTATGCCGCCACCTACAATTTCGGACGGTATCTGACAGATTATTTGAATTATCCGCTGGTGTGGGACACGCAGACAGATTTCTCTCAGGATCCCGAGACTCAGGCTATGCCAGCCTTCCCTCAGGCGGAATCAGTCCGAATGATTGACGGGACGGTCGTGGTCAAGCTGTCGTGAATTACCGTGAGGGCGGGGAGCCCGCCGCAAATGAGACAAAAGAAAGTGAGGCCTGCGGAATGCTGGTTTCCATCATCGTACCCTGCTATAATGAAGAGGCGGCCCTGCCCTTTTTCCTGCGGGAAATGCAAAAGACCCAGGAGGAAATGCATCGGGCCTATGGCTGTTCCGTGGAACTGCTCTTTGTCAACGATGGGTCCCAGGACCGCACGCTGGAGGTGCTTCGGCGCTTTTCCAAGGAAACGCCCCTGGTGCGTTATCTTTCCTTTTCCCGGAATTTTGGCAAGGAGGCCGCCATGTACGCAGGACTGCAACACGCCAGGGGCGAGTATATCGCCATCATGGACGCAGACTTGCAGCACCCGCCGGCATTGCTGCTGCAAATGTATGAGGGCCTCCAGAGTGGAGAGTTTGACTGCGTGGCCGCCCGGCGGGAGAGTCGGCGGGGCGAGCCGCCGGTGCGCAGCTTTTTCGCCCGGCGCTTTTACCGGCTCATCAACCGGATCTCCGATACGGAGATCGTAGATGGAGCCTGCGACTTTCGGATGATGACACGGCAGATGGCCCGCGCCATTTTGTCCTTGGGGGAGTACAACCGCTTTTCCAAGGGGATTTTCAGCTGGGTAGGCTTTCGGACAAAATGGCTGCCCTATGAAAATGTGGAGCGGGTAGCAGGGGAGACCAAGTGGTCCTTTTGGTCACTATTGCTGTATTCTTTCCAGGGGATCGTAGGTTTTTCAACGGCTCCGTTGGCCCTGGCGTCTGTGTTGGGCGTTGCGCTGTGCGCCGTCTCATTTTTGATGATCCTCTATATCATCGTCAAGACCCTGCTCTTCGGTGACCCGGTGGGTGGCTGGCCGTCCCTTGCCTGTATGGTGATGTTTATGGGAGGGATCCAGCTCTTTTGTATGGGAATCCTGGGGCAGTATTTAGCAAAGACATATCTGGAGAGCAAGCACCGCCCCATCTATATTCTGGCGGAGACCGACGAGGAGACTGGCCATGAAACAAATGAGGCTTGATGGGACCGTGGTCCGCTTTTTGCTGGTGGGCGTGGTGAACACCTTGGTCGGTTGCGGCGCGATGTTTTTGCTCTATAACCTGGCCCACTGGTCCTACTGGCTTTCTTCTGCGGCGAATTATATATTGGGCGGCGTGGTCAGCTTTTTCCTCAATAAATACTTCACCTTTCGGAAAAAGACCTGGTCTTGGGGAGAGGTGCTCCGCTTCGGAGTGAATGTGGCGCTGTGTTGGCTCATCGCCTATGGTGCGGCCAAGCCGCTGACGCTGCGGGCTTTGGCTGGCCAGCCTCCTGCCTTTCAGGAAAATGCGGCCATGCTGGTGGGAATGTGCCTATACACCGCACTGAACTATCTGGGCCAGCGTTTTTTTGCTTTTCGGAAGTGACGCTGCACGTTTGGGCGAGGCTTGGTATAATCAAAGAATGATCTGTTCCGAGAAGCTTCTGACGGCGGAAACAGGAAGATGCGAACCGTTGAGAATAGCTTGCCCTGTTATCGGTTGAAAGAAATTAAGATCATGCGGGCCATGAGCAAAGAAACGATGGATGGACAACATTAGTCCGGCGGCAATTTGGAACGCTCCGGCTTTCAAGCCATGCTGGGTCATCTTTTGCGGGCAAGGTCATTATGGTCATCACAAAAGACCATTCCCACTTTGGCAAGGATATGCCAGGTTCGAACTGTTACGCGGAGCGATTCTTTCCAGAGGATGCCTTCATTGTGTGCATCAAAATTGGCGAAAATTGAGAAAAACACAGATTTTACCGCTTTTATTCTCGTATAGCCGATCCTTTTCGTGTCAAACTATGCTTGCGATACCCAAGTGACCCACACATGTAAGAGATTGAAAAGGAGAAACTGTTATGTCCAGTAAGAACACCAACAAGATCAACGTTCCCGAGGCCCGCGCCGCTATGGATAAGTTTAAGATGGAAGCCGCCGCTGACCTTGGTGTGTAAAGACCTCAAAGAAAAATCAACATAACAGAGCCGGAAACACTCATTTACATCAGAAACGTCTGCATTTGCGGACGTTTCTTTTGCTTTGCGTCCTTCAAAGCCCGTGCTTACAAATTCTATCTGATGGCAGAAGGAAAACCGAATCAGGCGGAGCAGGCGAAGGCCGCACGGAACTGATCGGTAGATTTTTCCCCACGGGGACGCCTGTGGGGAAAATCGAGGATACCGTTGTAAAGGCGCTGGAACTGTACCGCAGGCGGGAGCGGTAAATGATCCGCGAGCATACGCCAAGGGGGAAGTTTATCCTTTCGCGGTGCAAATGCTTCTGCCGTGCTCCCCCTCTCACACTCTCCCCCTGAATTATTATACCAGCTGAAAGAGAAAAACTTCTCTGTTCTCTTTTCAGCCAGTAATGAGCTTTCAAGAGCGTTTGCCCTATCGAACTAAGAACGGTATTGTCCTAACAAGCAACGAATCGTGGGGCCACAATTCAGCTTGACAGGGGCCATGCCCCTATGACCCCCACTGAGAAAGGATGATTTTTTTGAAAAGAACACATGAAATGAAGATTCGCTTTACCAGAGAAGAGCTTGACGCTCTGAACGGAAAAGCACGGAGAGCCGGTCTTTCCCGTGAGAGCTATTGCCGTCATATCCTGAACGGCGCGGAGGTCAAGGAGGCCCCGCCTGCCGATGTACCCACGCTGATCCGGGAGGTGCGGCGTGTGGGCTGCAACATCGACCAGCTTTTGGTGACCGCCCGCGCAAAGAATTGGATGATCGCGAAGGATCTGGAAAAAGCACTGGAACGCAGCCGGGCGGTGGAGAAGCTGATCATGGACACTTACACCACCCCCGCTGATTAGGCCCTTATATTCGAAACACGTCGAAAAATATGTAGCGGTATCACAAAAGTTCACTGTAAAAAATGCAATACAACAGCGAAAGTTCATTGCATATTTTGTGATACAGTGGTATATTATACTTGTAGTATGAGATGGGGGGCGCACGTATGTACCGAATCGCAATCGAGAAGTTATTGAAATGGAAAGAAAGCAAGCGGCGGAAGCCCTTGATCATCGAAGGCGCGCGGCAGGTCGGGAAAACTTGGCTGATGAAGGAATTTGGAAGGCTCTATTATACCGACACCGTATATATCAACTTTGATTCCAATTCCAGAATGGCCGAGCTGTTTGCCTCCGATCTGGATACCGAGCGCTTGATCATGGGCTTGGAATTATATTCCGGACAGAAAATCGATCCCGAACATACGCTTCTGATTTTTGATGAGGTGCAGGAGGTGCCGAGAGCGCTCAGTTCTCTCAAATATTTTTACGAAAACGCGCCCGAATATCACATTGTATGCGCGGGTTCTCTGCTGGGTATTGCCCTGCATGAAGGTACCTCTTTTCCCGTGGGCAAAGTGGACTTCCTGAAGCTGTACCCGCTTTCTTTCAAGGAGTTTTTGATGGCCACCGGAAAGGAGCGTTTCGCGGAACTGCTCAACAAGTGGGATCATCAAATGATCACGAGCTTTAAGCAGACCTACATCGACGCGCTCAAGCAGTACTATTTTGTAGGCGGTATGCCGGAGGCAGTACAGAGCTTTGCGGAGAACAAGGATTTTAATGAGGCCCGTGAGATACAAAAGAGGATACTTGCCGCTTATGAGCAGGACTTTTCCAAGCACGCGCCAAATGAGATCGTTCCCAAGATCCGTATGCTTTGGAACAGCATCCCCTCTCAGCTGGCAAGAGAAAACAAAAAGTTCATCTATGGTCTTGTTCGGGAAGGCGCCCGGGCCAAGGAATATGAAACGGCTATTCTATGGCTTTCCGACTGCGGGCTTGTGCATAAGATCAGCCGCGTCAATGCCGCCGGAATTCCCCTGAAAGCATATGAGGACTTAAAGGCGTTCAAGCTGTTTATTGTGGATGTGGGATTGCTTGGGTGCATGGCGGGGCTCCGCCAGCGCACCCTGTTGGACGGAAATGATCTCTTTGTTGAATTCAAGGGTGCTCTTACGGAACAGTATGTCTGCCAGCAGCTGAAAACCATTGAGGATCTGGGGGTCTACTACTATACCAACGATAGAGGCTCCTGCGAAATTGACTTCATCGTGGATACGGGCGAACAAATTATTCCGGTAGAAGTAAAGGCGGAAACCAATCTCCGGGCCAAAAGCCTGAAAACCTATCAGGAGAAGTTCGCGCCCGAAATAGCTGTCCGCGCTTCGATGGCGGATTTCAAAAAGGAAGACCGGCTTGTAAATTTGCCGCTGTACGCGGTAGAGCAGATTGTTGATCTATGACCTGTTTACGAGGGAAGAGCAAGGGGCACGTTTTACTATAAATCGTGCCCCTTGAATATTGCTTGTCATAATAAAGGCCGCCAAAGATCCACAAGGTGATTTCAAGCGTGTATTCAAAGGCTATCTCTAAAAAGAACCCGGGGTACTGTGCCGCTATTGGCACGGTACTCCGGGTTTGCTTAGGGTGTGAATCCATTCGGTATGCTTGTCCCCACAGGTGATCTTGACCGGACATTCAGGCGATGGTTTTCCGCTCACGGAACCGCTGAAGGGTCTCCGGCAGATTCTCCTGATGGAGCAGGGCAGGGTTGAAGCGCAGCAGAGCAAAGTTCAGATTGAACAGGGAGCCGACGCCCACTGCGGCAACGATGGTACCGATGCCCACCTGACCGCCCAGCCACCAACCGATCCATACAATGACCACCTCTACGGCAGCCCGGCAAAGGCCCACCGTCCGGTGAGTTTTGCGAGCCAGCACCACCATGAGGGCATCCCGAGGGCCAGAGCCCAGGGTGCTTTTCATATACATCCAGGTACCCAGAGCCAGCAGCTCCATGCCGATCAGCAGCGCAGCCAAACCGGTCGAGAAGCGCTCAAACAAGGGGATCCAGTTCAGGTACAACAGGATGTCAATGAATACCGGGCAGACGAAAATATTTGCCAGCGTACCGAGGCCGAAGCTTTCCCCGCAAAAATAGGCAATGGCAATGACCGCTGCTCCGACAATGCTTGCGGCGGTGCCGTAGGTGATGCCGAAGGTCTTAGACATGCCTTGCTGGAGAACACTCCAAGGCTCCAAGCCGATATTGGCCTGAAGCATCAGCGTGATACCGATGGCGCTGACCAACAGACCGACCAAAAGCAATCCGATCCTGCGGAGATATTCCTGAAACATGGTTTGCCTCCTTCTGCGGGTCGAGCCCTTGATATGAGATGATTGGCACAGATATGGGAATTCGGCAGCTTGCGGCCCGCAAGACTGGACTTCAGATCTGCCCGCTGTCCGAATTCTTGATTTGAGTGATGTAGCGGTATACGCTGGCCGGAGAGCAGTGGAGACTGGCGGCGGCACTTTTGACTGCGCCTTTCAGCAGAAAGAGCCCGCCGGCTTCCAGGGCTGCGATGACTTGCAGCCGTTTCTCCGGCGTCAGCTGCTCCGGCGTGACCCCCATCCGTTCCAACTCCCGATTGATGGCGTCCAAAGCCACCGCATCTGCGGAGTTGCGGAATTTTTCCGGGGAGGACCGGGCGGATACACCATCTTCGTTCTCCGGCAGCGGCTGTGCCAGCACATCGGTTACGAACAGGTCCGGGTGGCACAGCTTCAGGATACGGTCGCTGATGGCCCGATAGCGGCTGTCGTCAAAGTTGATGCACAGCAGGCCGATGAGCTTGCCGTTGTCCTTGATGAAAAAGGTGCTGGAGCGGA
>UQUC01000004.1 GCA_900544105.1 uncultured Oscillibacter sp.
GACGCGAGGCCCTCGGGCATCTTCTTGTTACCGGATGATTATTGAGCACTTACGAAATACCATCAAGCAGATGGAGAAAACGAAGAAGGGGCGCGTAGCGGAGTGAGCGCTAGCGTGGCAGGGGTATATTAAGTACCTCCGGGCGCACCTCCTGCGTAGGCTACGCGTCCGCCTGATCGCTTTCGTGTTGTCGAATCACGTCAACGCCTGCACTGAATGCCTTCTTGAAAGAATTTGCCACGTTAGAGATCTTCTCCGTGGCAAGACTCAGAGCATCCTTTGCTATGCTGAGAAAATCTTCATATGCAGCGTAACAAAAGACCGCCACTCACATCTGAGTGGCGGTCTTTTTTCTTATTTGGATGGCATATCAAAGCTGGGATTCAGGTAATAGACGTTTTTGCTGTTCATCCGCTCCTTAGCCAGACGCAGCGCTTCGCCAAATCTCTGGAAGTGGACCACCTCTCGTTCCCGGAGGAACTTGATGGCGTCGTTGACATCTGGATCATCGGAAAGGCGCAGAATGTTGTCGTAGGTGACGCGGGCCTTCTGCTCGGCGGCGAGGTCCTCGGTGAGATCCGCGATGGTATCACCGGTGACCTGCATGGTGGAGGCAGACCAGGGGCAGCCGGAGGCAAACTGTGGAAACACGCCGGTGGTGTGATCCACAAAATACGCGTCAAAGCCAGCGGTCTTGATCTGCTCCTCGGTCAGGTTTCGAGTCAGCTGGTGAACCAGCGTGCCGATCATCTCCAAATGTCCCAGTTCCTCTGTGCCGACCGTGGAAGCCCAAGGGCCACAAGTACGAAAAAGCCTTGCGCCGCAAGGGTTACAGGCCGAAAAAGAGAGGGAAAACGCGAATGTGCAAAATGCCGGTTGGCTCCATTCCTTTGACGCGGACTACCACTATCGCGGCTCCGACCTTCACTACCATGTGAACATGTCCGCCGCGCTTTCGGAGGGAGGGGCGGTATGGTGAAGGAATTTATCTCGCAGCTTCCACCGGACAAGCTGTCGCCCTTTGCAAAGCACCCCTATCGGGTGCGGGAGGATGCCGCTATGGACGAGCTGGTGGAGAGCATCCGTGTCCACGGCATTCTATCGCCCTTGTTGGCCCGGCCAAAAGGGGAGGGCTATGAGCTGGTCAGCGGGCATCGGCGGCGCTTGGCGGCGCAGAAATTGGGCCTGTCCACCGTGCCGGTGCTGGTGCGGGAAATGACCGACGATGAAGCGGTGATCCTGATGGTGGACAGCAACCTTCAGCGGGAAAACCTGCTGCCCAGCGAAAAGGCATTTGCTTACCAAATGAAGCTGGAGGCAATGAAACATCAAGGGAAATCAACTTCGTGCAAAGTCTGCACGAAGTCAAGAACAGATGAAATGATTGGGAAACACGAATCTGTTAGTGCAAGGACTATTCAGAACTATATCCGCCTGACCAACCTTGTTCCGCCGCTGCTTCAGATGGTGGACGATGGACGCATCGCCTTTTCTCCCGCCGTGGAGCTGTCCTATCTTACCCGAGATGAGCAGGCGGAGTTGTGGGACTTGATCGGGCGGGAGGATGCCACACCGTCGCTGTCACAGTCACTCCGCATGAAGCGGCTCTCCCGCGAGGCAAAGCTGACGCCGGAGGTGCTGTACGCCATTCTCACCGAGGAAAAGCCCAATCAGAAAGAGCAAATCCGAATCAAAACCGAGTCGCTGCGGAAGTATTTCCCGCGCAATTACTCTGCGCAGCAGATGGAGCGGGAGATCATCAAGCTGCTGGAGGCCCGTTACCGCGCAAAGAACAGGGGAGAGCGATGATTTTCGCATACTGGCACTATACAAATTTCTTCCGTACAATAGCGGCAGAAAGGAGCGAGGATTATGGAGCAGAATTTACCGCCATTGCCGCCGGAGCCGGACACCACAGAGGACAAGCTCCTGGAAACCATCATACGCCAGATGGCGGAAGCACAGGGCATCGACGAGGACTTGAAGGCGCGGGATCAAATGGCGTGGGTAGGTGCGATGAACAACATCAAAAGCGCCGCGCTCGAGATCCTGCGAGAGTCCAAATAACGCCCCAAGAAGGAAACAAAAGCAAAAAATCAACGCAAGCGGAGACAGGTCAAATGCCTGCCTCCGCTATTTTTATGCCCCAATGGGCAAGGAGGAACAATATGGATTATTTCTATGAGCATGAATCAGAGCTATTTACATTTTACCGTGTTCCAAAGGTGCTGTTTACGGAGGAACCATTCAAAAACATGAATTGTGAAGCAAAATTACTTTACGGGTTATTGCTGGACAAAATGGGACTTTCCCGCAAAAGCGGGTGGTTCGATAAGCAAGGGCGCGCCTTTGTTTACTATGGCATCAGCCACATTATGGAGGACTTGGGCTGCGCCCACAGCAAGGCGGAGAAGCTGCTATCCGAACTGAAGCAAGCTGGCCTGCTGCGCCGGAAACGGCAGGGGTTGGGGAAGCCGTCTGCACTGTACCCCCTGAAATTCGAAAACCGAATTTCTTGACTTTCGATTTTCGAATTTCAAGAACGCTGAAAATCAGCGCACCTGAACGCTGATTTTCAGCTTCTAATAAGACTGAGTAGAGCGATACTGAGATAAATATATACCAAGCCGAAAAAAGAATAATAGGGAGGATCATCAGATGAAGAACAAAGAGAACTTACGAGAAAAGCAGGTAAATCTCCGCTTGACGCAGGCAGAATATGAGCGGCTCACCCGCACCGCGCAGGACCACGGCATCGGGCGGGCGGCGTATCTCCGCATGGTGCTGCGGGGCGCGTGGCTGCGGGAGGACGGCAGAAAATCAGAATAACTTTTTCCGCTGGAATTTGATGCAGGCCGTCACACGGTCACGGATATAAGGAACATCCCGCTTGGCGTAAAACTCCAGCGGCTCTGAAAGGGCCGCCCTGATCTCTTTTTCGGCAAAGTCGCAGCGAAGCTGCGGCCCATAGAGATTTTGGGCCGCATGGACCTGTCGGACAAAGCCCGTTTTCATGGGCTGAGCCTTGAGCTGCCGCACCAATGCGTCCGGCTCGATCTCCATGGGATAGTCCCGTGTGTTGGACAGCAGGCCCGCACCAAAGTCGAAGATGGGGCAGTAGTCAAAGCCATCACCGCAGCGCAGCACAGCGATGTTGTTCAGATGCCGGTCCTCGTTGCCGAACAGCATATCCACCTCGAACAGCAGCGTCAGATAGGTGCCGAAGCGGTCAAGTCCCGTCAGCCGCTCAACCTGCTCCACCAACCACGCAAGGCGGCTTTGAAGATTGGGCAGGCGGTTTACCGCGGTCTGCCAGTCCGGGCCAACGCCTTTTCTCAGCAGCTCCGCAAGGGTCAGGATGGCCTCGCCTGGGCGTAGAAAATTGGCACTGGAACAGCCGTTTCGGATGTGTCCGTGGACTTGCATCCGCTCCATGCGGTAGGTCACATAGCGAAAGCCCAGCGCATCTGTATTGGTTTGTGCCAGCAGCGCAGAGGTCACGGCTTCAGCCAGTCCCTCGTAGCCGAACAGATCCAGCTTGTACCAGCGGCCATCTGCCAGCCATTTTTCCTGATTGCCCTTAGACGAGGTTTCCGCGATGCGGCTTCCCGTTGTCAGTCTGATCGACATATTCAGCCCTCCACAATTTTGATCCAGCACGAATCCTCTGCCATGCGCCCTTCGGTCTTGCGGATGATCGCCAGCGGGTCATAGCAGTCCAGTCCCAAGTCAGACAGGTAATATTTCAAACCGTCCCGCTCCTGCGGCACACAGCGGTCTTTCAAGAAGATTTGCAGATCGTCCCATGTGGGCTTGCGGTTCACGCCGAAAGCGGTGGAAAGGGGAGAACTGGCCTCGTTTTCGATGGCAAGTTGATGAGTGGTTTGGTCAGCGCAGATCTTCGTACAGAGCTTGTTCCCATCGTAGTAGTACAGGATCAGGAGGGCGTGAGCGCTGCTTCGGGCATTGGCCAGAAAGTCATCGTAATCAGACACGGCAGGGCGGCGGATGGTGATGCTTTCCCCATCGAATTGCAGCGTTACGGTGCGGCTGTCCTCAGAGATACCCAGGGCCTTCATCCAAACAGATGGCAGCGCCATGCGGTAACCTTTGGCATCAGGACCGGCGTTTCCACCCGCCTTGTTGATAAGAATATTTGCAGTTCGTTCCTCGTGCAGCACGGTCATTCACCTCAAAAGTTTCTTGCAATTATTATACAAATTGGACACCAATAAATCAAGAAGTTAATTTTACAACAGCGTTGTCACGAAAATGAAACCGCTATACGGAAGCTGCTTTCGCAAGCATAGCATTTGGCCGTCCAAATGCGCTTGTTAAGGGAAGCAATTCCCCTATAACCCCTTATGAATTGAAAGGAAAAACGATCATGAGAAAACGACCAATCAAAATATCGCTCCGTTTGAATGAGCAGGAGCATGAACATTTGAAACAGCAGGCTATGCTCTCTGGCTTCCCAATGGAAGTATTCCTCCGTGCGCTGATCTCTGGCATGAACCTCCGATCCCGACCACTCGCTGAATACGCCGAAATCCGGCGTCAACTCGCCGGCATTGGAAATAACATCAATCAAATTGCTCATGTTGTCAACACCCGCGGCTTTGCCACGAAGGAAGACATTGCCGCAGTCACGACAGCACAGCGGGTGATCTGGCAGATCGCAAAGCGGCTTTGAGATAGCTTATTCCAAGATATATGCCGTCTGAACAAGGCCAACGACAAAAAGCAGAGCGCGCAGCCTCCTTTCTCAAGGCTGCGCGCCCGTTTTTGTTATATCCCGCTTCTGGGACGCAAGCATCGAAATATTGCTTGTGGATACAGCGTTTTATGGTATAATTATTTTGTGAGATTATAACCAGAATGGTCAGTGAGCTTGAAGGCTTATCAAAGGAGTTGGTGTGATGACAAAGTACGGAATTGATTCAACGGTTATTCACCAAATCATTAATCTGGCAAATAGGCATCACATCCAAACGGTGATTCTCTTCGGCTCCCGCGCGCGAGGGGACTTCCACCGCACAAGCGATATTGATTTAGCTGTGCAGGGAGGCGATGTATGCCGTTTCAGACTGGATGTTGAGGAAGAAACGCATACATTGCTGACCTTTGATGTGATAGATTTATGTTCTGATTTGTCCCCAGAATTGCGGGAAGCCATCAGCAAGGAGGGAGTATTGCTCTATGAAAAAGTTTGATAACTACCGTAAAAATTTAGACGTTCTGCGGCGCTCTGATCAACAGGATCTCAACAATGAATTTATCATTAGCGGCATTATTGATAAGTTCTCCATTCAGTTTGAATTAGGCTGGAAGGTCTTAAAAGAGCTACTGACTTACGAAGGCATTGATGCCGCTAAAACGGGTTCCCCTCGTGAAATTATCAAGCAGGCGTACCAGTATTACCCTTGCATAGAGGAAGATGTGTGGCTGGATATGCTGTCCCAGCGCAACAATATGGCGCATATTTACGATGGAAATGCCGCGCAAGCACTGGCACAGGAGATCATCAACCGCTTTATTCCGGCCTTTGAAACGCTGGGAAAAAGCATCTGTGAGCGATACGCCGATCTTCTGGATACGCTCTGAGGAACTATTCTATAAAAGCATGGAGGCCCACGATGGCACTTGAGAATAAACTTGGCATCACCAACTCCGCCGAGCTTGCCCGTGAGGAGGAGCGCATCAGCAAAAAGAAGGCTGTAGAACTATTTGAGAGCGGCGCTCTGGACAAGCTGGCACCCGGCAGATTCACGTCACTGCAAGCCATTCATAAGGCGCTGTTCGAGGATATTTATGACTTTGCCGGTGAACTGCGCACGGTGAATTTGGCAAAGGGCAATTTCCGCTTTGCGCCGCTGATGTATCTGGAGGCGGCGCTTGGAAACATCGACAAGATGCCCCAGTCCACCTTTGACGAGATCATCGAGAAGTATGTGGAGATGAATATCGCCCACCCGTTCCGAGAGGGCAACGGCCGCAGCACCCGCCTGTGGCTTGACCAGATGCTGAAAGCCGGCATCGGGCAGGTGGTGGATTGGAGCCGTGTCGATAAGGAGGACTACCTGCTGGCCATGGAGCGCAGCCCCATCAAGGACGTGGAGATCAAGGTGTTGCTGAAAGCGGCCCTGACCGATGACGTGAACAGCCGTGAAGTTTTTATGAAGGGCATCGACCACAGCTACTACTATGAGGGGTATACGACCTTCAAGACGGAAGATCTGAGTAAGGAATGAGGTGCACATTGATTTTGCGGACAAAAGCGCTTTCCAAAAGTATCAGCCCCAAAGTTTCAAAGTATCAATTTGATACTTTGAACTGCTCGCTGGAGGAACTGGCTGTTTTGGAGCGGGTCGCACAGAACCCAAGCATCAAGCAGCAGGAACTTGTGAGCGCAACGGGTAAATCCATCGCAACCGTGAAGCGGATCATAACGTCCTTGCAGGATAAGAACTATATCCGCAGAGAGAACGGCAAGAGATACAGCAAATGGGAAGTGCTGGCTGATTAGGAGCCCTTTGGGATCAAGTCTCTTAAATGAAATAGAACCTGCCTTAGCGAATACTCCGGTAAATTAGACTATACTTTGTTGACATAACAGGCAGATAATTGTATCATATGAATAAGATAAGGGCTGCTTCTCGGCCCCAAGAAGTCAGCTCTGCAAAGTTACAGGGCTGATTTTTTGCTATTTGGGAGGTGTTAAGTTGGAATATTACGCCCATATTTCAGACGATGGCCGCCGACAGACGGTGGCAGAGCATCTGACAGGAACCGCAGCGCTGTGCCGCGCGTTTGCAGGTGCGTTCGGTGCGGAGGCAGAGGGAGAGTTGATGGGTCTCGCCCATGATATTGGCAAATGCACCGATAGCTTCCAAAAACGCTTGCTGGAGGACGGCCCCATTGTGGACCACGCCACCGCCGGTGCGGTGGCCTGCGCGCAGCTTTTGCGCACTTGTGCCGCCGCCTGTGTAGCTGGACATCATAGCGGACTTCCTGATCTCGGAAACCCGCGAACAGACCGAGCAGGGGACGCGACCCTCTACGGGCGGCTCAAAAAAGGCTTGGAAGATCGGTATTTGGACCGCTGCGGCGAGAGCGGTGCGGCGCTGCCGCAGATCCCGCCGGAAACGCCGGAACGGGATCTGTGGAAACTGTCATTCCGGACACGAATGCTCTATTCCTGTCTGGTTGATGCGGATTTTTTAGACACGGAGCGGTTCATGAACGGCGAGCGGGGCCGGGGCGGTTACGATAACCTGCCGACGCTTCTCAAGCGGCTGGAGGATTATATCGCACCGTGGCAGAATCCGAAAACAGAGCTGAACCGACTTCGCTGTAAAATGTTAAACGCCTGCATGGATGCGGGCAGTAAGCCAAAAGGCATTTACACGCTGACGGTGCCCACCGGCGGCGGGAAAACAGTAGCCTCCCTCGCCTTTGCCCTGCGTCATGCAGTGGCCAACGGCATGAAGCGGGTAATCTATGTCATTCCCTACACCTCCATCATTGAACAGAACGCGGGGGTATTTCGGAATGTTCTGGGAGACGGCAATGTGCTGGAGCACCACTCCGGCGTGGAGTTCGACCTCTCCGATGGTGCGTCGCCCGAGGAGATACGCCGGGCGCTAGCGTCAGAAAACTGGGATATGCCGTTGGTGGTGACAACGGCGGCGCGATTTTTCGATTCCCTGTACGCAAACCGTTCCTCCAAATGCCGCAAGCTCCACAACCTTGCAAACAGCGTTATCATTTTCGACGAAGCGCAGATGCTGCCCCTGTGCCACCTGCGGCCCTGTGTGGCGGCAATGGCATCGCTGGCGGAGCATGTCGGCTCCACGCTGGTGTTGTGTACTGCCACGCAGCCGTCCCTGGGCGATCTGCTGCGCACCTATGCGCCGGAGCATACCGTGACGGAGTTGTGCCCCCAGACGGAGGAGGTATATGATCGCTTTCGCCGTGTGACCTTCCGGCAGGCCGGGATTTTGGAGGATGAAGCGCTGGCAGAACAGTTGGGCGAATACAAACAGGTGCTCTGCGTGGTCAACAGCCGAAAGGCGGCACAGCAGATTTTTGACCGCCTACCTCAAGAGGGCAGCTTCCATCTTTCAACGCTGATGATTCCTGCGCAGAGACAGATGATTTTGGAGGAAATTCGGCAGAGATTGAAGGATGGCGAGCCGTGCCGCGTGGTGTCTACATCCCTTATCGAGGCAGGTGTAGATGTGGACTTTCCTACGGTCTACCGTGAACTGGCGGGACTGGATTCCATTCTGCAAGCGGCAGGGCGCTGCAACCGGGAGGGAAAGCGGTCAGCGGAGGAAAGTGTCGTAACGGTCTTCGAGCGGACGGAGTTGCCGCCGCTTTTATTCCGCACGGCTGTGGGCGCAACGCGCTATGCACTGGAGGACGGGCGTGACCCCGCCGCACAGGAAACCATGCAGCGGTATTTCTGCGAACTGCGCGCACTGAGTGGGGAAACCCTTGACAAGTATGGCGTTGTCAAGGCCTTTGAAACGGGTATCAGCGGTTGTACGCTACCCTTCCGCACCGTGGCAGAGAGATTTCACTTCATCGACGAAAATACGCGCACCGTCTATGTGCCCGTCGGCGAGGGTGCGGCGTTGGTGGAACAGCTGAAGGCGGGGGAGTGCTCTAAGGAACTTTATCGCGCACTGGGTCGATACGCCGTTTCTGTGTATGACCAACATTTCAAGGCGCTGTATGCCGCCGGTGCGCTGCTGACCGCGCGGGATGTTCCTGCTTTGGACGAAGACAGTGCTATTCTTGCGGATCTGACGCTATATGACGAGAGGACAGGTCTCACGCTGGAACCGGAAATGGGAAAAGCTGATTTCGTATAGTCCGGTTTATGGGACACAGTATTGTTTATATTCTAATAAGAACCAGAGGAATAGAGAAGAGAGGAGTGATCCAATGCCGATCCAAGTAGAGGTATGGGGCGACTATGCCTGCTTCACGCGTCCGGAGATGAAGACAGAACGCGTCAGCTACGATGTGATGACGCCTTCGGCGGCGCGGGGGCTGTTAGAGAGCGTTTACTGGCACCCCGGCCTCAGATGGATGATCGACCGCATCCGTGTGTGCAGTCCCATCCGTTTCACGAACATCCGCCGCAACGAGGTGAAGGATGTCATCAGCGCCAATAAGGTGAAAGCGGTGATGAACGGCGGGACGGGAGAACTGTATCTGGCTGCCTCAGAGAGTATTCAACAGCGGGCGGCCATGGTGCTGCGAGACGTCCATTATGTCATCGACGCCCACTTTGAGATGACACCTGCCGCCGCACCGGGGGACAACCACGGCAAATTTCAGGACATCGTCAAGCGGCGGCTGGAACGAGGGCAGTGTTACAGTATGCCTTACCTTGGTACACGGGAATTTCCCGCCCACTTTCGCCGCTGCGCCGAGCTGCCGCCTTGTCCCGATGAACTGAAGGGCACAAGGGACTTGGGTTGGATGCTCTGGGATATGGATTATCGTGATCCGGAGAACATTACGCCAAAATTCTTCCGGGCGGAGCTGGTGGACGGCGTGATGATCGTCCCTCCGCCGGACAGCGGGGAGGTGAGGGGATGATCCTACAAGCACTGACGCGGTATTATGAGGATCTGCTCGCCCAGGGGAAGATCGATGCTCCCGGCTGGGCCCCCGCAAAGATCAGCTTTGCGCTGTATCTGGATGAAACCGGCGAACTAACACAGGTCGTGCCCACAATGGAGGACGTAACGAAGGGAAAGAAAACCGTCCGGCAGCCGCAGACCATGGCACTGCCTGCGGCGGTAAAGCGCACAGTCGGCATTGCGTCGAACTTTTTGTGGGACAATTCCTCCTATTTGCTAGGTATCGACCAAAAGGGCAAACCGGAGCGCAGCCGAGACTGTTTCGCCGCGGCGGCGCAGCTGCACCACGCAGTGCTGGATGGTGTTGATTCCCCCGCCGCTCGCTCAATTCTGGCATTTTTCGACAACTGGAAACCGGAAAACGCAGTGGAGCACACGGCCCTTGCCGGACAGCTCAACGAAGTAACGGCAGGCGGAAATCTCATGTTCCGCGCTGCCGGGATCTACCCGCAGGAGGACGCCGCCATCCGAGAGGCGTGGCAGCGGTATCGGGAGAGCGGCGGTGCGGACGCGGTGCGAATGCAGTGCCTTGTAACAGGTACGGAAGATGAGATCGCCGCCGTACATCCGTCGGTGAAGGGCGTCCGGGACGCGCAGTCCAGCGGCGCGGCGCTGGTCTCCTTCAATGCGCCGGCGTTCTGTTCCTACGGACACGAGCAGAATTTCAACGCCCCAGTGGGGAAATACGCTGCCTTTGCCTATACAGCCGCACTGAACCATCTGCTTGCCGATAAGGAAAATGTGCAGACCATTGGCGACACCACGGTCATCTGCTGGGCGGAGGGTGCGGAAGACATCTACCAGACCTTCGGCGTGGCAGCGCTGTTCGGCGGCGGAAAAGCGGGACTGTCGGACGATGACCTTCGGGCCGCTCTCAAACGCTTAGCAAACGGTTTGCCCTGTGACGATCTGGGCATTGACCCCAATCGCCCGTTCTACATTCTGGGGCTGGCTCCCAACGCGGCCCGGCTCTCCGTCCGCTTCTTTCTGCGGGATAGCTTCGGCGCGCTGATGAAGAATGTCAATGACCACTACGAGCGCATGGAGATCGTGCGTCCTGCCTACGAAAAATTCACTTATCTGCCGCTGTGGGCACTGCTGCGGGAGACGGTGAACCTGAATTCCCGTGACAAAGTGCCATCTCCCTCTATGGCTGGTGCAACGGCCCGTGCCATCTTTTCCGGCGGGCGCTACCCCGCCTCGCTGCTGGAGGCAACCATGCTCCGCATCCGCGCGGAGCGCCATATTACATGGGGGCGGGCGGCGATCATCAAAGCCTATTATCTGAAAAATCCACACGAGGACTGTCCGAAGGAGGTTTTGACCGTGAGTCTCAACGAAGCAAGCACCGATACCGCCTACACGCTGGGCCGCCTGTTTTCTGTCTACGAGGCGGTGCAGCAGACCGCGAATCCCGGCATCAACGCGACCATCAAGGATAAGTATTTCAACTCCGCGGCGGCGATGCCCGCCAGCATCTTTCCAGTACTGAACAACCTGTACCAGAAGCATCTGCGCAAGCTGGAGGGAGGACAGCGCGTTTACTATGACAAGCAGGTCATGGCACTCAAGGGCATTTTAGGCGAAAGCTACCCAGCCCGCATGACGCTGGCACAGCAGGGGGCTTTTGATCTCGGTTACTATCATCAGACGCAGAAGCGTTTTACCAAAAAGGAGGAAGAGAACAATGTCTGAACCCATCAAAAACCGCTATGAATTTGTGGTGCTGTTCGATGTGGAGAACGGCAATCCCAATGGCGACCCTGATGCGGGCAATATGCCCCGCGTGGACCCCGAGATCGGCTACGGCCTTGTGACGGACGTGTGCCTCAAGCGCAAGATCCGTAATTATGTGGAGATGGCTAAAGAAGGGGAGAACGGCTATCGCATCTACATTAAGGACGGCGTTCCTCTGAACACCAGCGATAAGGAGGCCTGCGCCTATGTGGGGGTTGACCCGGACAAGCTGAAGGATGCAAAGAAAAAGGACGAGCATCTGGACGAAAAGCTCCGGGACTTCATGTGCGACAACTTCTACGATATTCGTACCTTCGGCGCGGTGATGACCACCTTTGTGAAGGGAGCTCTCAACTGCGGTCAGGTGCGGGGACCAGTGCAGCTTGGTTTTGCCCGCAGCGTCGATCCTATTCTGCCGCAGGAGGTGACCATCACCCGCGTGGCCATCACTACCGAGGCGGACGCAGAGAAGAAGGGCACGGAGATGGGCCGCAAGTACATCGTACCCTACGGCCTGTACCGGGCAGAGGGCTATGTCTCCGCCAACCTTGCCCGCAAGACCACCGGCTTTTCTCAGGAGGACCTTGACCTGCTGTGGACGGCCATTTTGAATATGTTCGAGAACGACCACTCCGCCGCCCGGGGTAAGATGGCCGTCCGGGAACTGATCGTTTTCAAGCATGACTGCGAGTTGGGCTGTGCCCCGGCCCATAAGCTCTTTGAACTGGTGAAAGCGGTGCGGAAGGACGGCGTGACTACGCCCAGAAGCTATGAAGATTATACCGTCACCGTAGACGAAGAGAAACTGCCGGAGGGCGTGACCTGCACGCGGATGGGGTGATCTATTCCGAGGATGATTTCCTTCAACTCTCCGGTTTGCAGCACTTCAAGTTCTGCCGCCGCCAGTGGGCGCTCATCCATGTTGAGAATCAGTGGGCGGAAAATTCCCGCACCACCGACGGGGCAATCCTTCACGAAAACGCCCACAACGGCGGGTTTGCCGAGAGCCGGGGAGACCTCCTCATCACCCGTGATATGCGTATTTTTTCCCAGACGCTGGGTGTGTCCGGCGCCTGCGATGTGTTGGAGTTCCACCGGGGCAAGATCGGTATTCCGCTCAAAGGCCGGGAGGGGCTGTGGCAGCCTTATCCCGTGGAATATAAGCGGGGGAAACCAAAAGAGAACACGGCAGATGCCCTCCAACTCTGTGGACAGGCTATGTGTCTGGAGGAAATGCTCTGCTGCGAAATTCCGCAGGGTGCGCTGTATTACGGCGAGCCTCACCGCCGCACTGAAGTAGATTTTACACCGGAGCTGCGTCAGGAGGTAACAGATCTCTTAACCGAAATGCACGAGCTTTACCGGCGCGGCTACACGCCTAAGGTGAAGCCGTCAAAGTCCTGCAATGCCTGTTCCCTGAAGGAACTGTGTCTGCCAAAACTGCTGCGGAGCAGATCTGTTTCCGCGTATTTGCGCGGCGCCATGGAGGACGAGCCATGAGACAGCTATTGAATACGCTTTTTGTCACCTCGGAGAATATCTACCTCTCCTTGGATGGTGAAAATGTGGTGGCGAACCGGGGCGGGGAAACCGTTGCCCGGTATCCGCTGCACACGCTGCAAAGCATCGTCACCTTTTCTTATGCGGGAGCGTCACCCGCCCTGATGGGAAAATGTGCGCAGCGGGAGATCGGACTGGCGTTTTGCTCGCAGAGCGGGAAGTTCCTTGCCCGCGTGTCCGGGCAGATGCAGGGAAATGTCCTGCTGCGGCGGATGCAGTACCGCGTGGCGGATGACCCATCGCAAAGCTGTCGCATAGCCCGGAATATGATTTTCGGAAAGGTCTACAATGCCCGATGGAGCGTGGAGCGTACCCGGCGGGATCATGCTCCGCGTGTCGATGGTCAGCGGTTTTCCGCCGTATCCCAACAGCTGCAAGGACTGCTGCCGCAAATCGCGGCGGAGACCTCTCCGGACAGTCTGCGGGGGTTGGAGGGCATTGGCGCGGCGGCGTATTTCAGCGTATTGGATGAAATGATCTTGCAGGGAAAGGAAACCTTTTTCTTTCGTGAGCGCAGCCGCCGTCCGCCGCTGGACGCCTTTAACGCCATGCTGTCCTTTGCTTACAGCCTGCTTGCCCATGACTGCGCTTCGGCACTGGAAAGCGTGGGACTGGACGCCTATGTGGGCTATCTTCACACGGATCGGCCTGGGCGGGAATCGCTGGCGCTGGATCTGATGGAGGAACTGCGTCCCTGTTTTGCTGACCGCTTTGTACTCACGCTTATCAACAACCGCATAATAAAACCTTCCAACTTTGAATTTCGGGAAAGCGGCGCGGTGCTGCTGGCAGAGGAAGGGCGCAGAACATTTCTTCAAAAGTGGCAGGAGCGGAAGCGGGAGACCATCACCCACCCGTTTTTAGAGGAAAAGCTGCCGTGGGGGTTGGTACCGTATGTACAGAGCTTGCTGCTGGCGCGGTATCTGCGGGGCGATCTGGAGGAATATCCGCCGTTTTTGTGGAAGTGAGGGGCGTATGCTGGTACTCATCACCTATGATGTCAATACAGAAGATGCCGCTGGGCGCAGGCGTCTGCGGCAGATCGCCAAGCAGTGTGTCAACTACGGTCAACGAGTGCAGAATTCCGTGTTTGAGTGTCTGTTGGACACGGCTCAGTGCCGCAGTTTGCAAAATAAGCTCTGCAAGCTCATGGATCCGGAGCGGGATAGTCTGCGGTTTTACTACTTGGGAAAAAAGTACGAAAGCAAAATCGAGCACTTTGGCTGCAAGCAGACATACCTTCCGGAAGATCCAATGATCTTGTAGTGCGAAGGGGAAGCGTACAGATTTTTCCCATGCGGTTCGCACTGCAAATCAAAAAGGTGTTCCTGTATTTATATGTAGAAAAGCGCTTTAAAAGGCGGCGTTTTGCGTGAAATTGTCTAAAAATTGCCTTTTGTCGCAAAAGTGTGTAAAGTAATTTTGTATACTTTTGCTGTCGCGCCCCGCATGGGGCGCGTGGATTGAAATATGAGTAGGTGAGTGTTGATGCCGTGGATCACTGGTCGCGCCCCGCATGGGGCGCGTGGATTGAAATCTCTATTCCCGGTTATCAACTGATTGAAAACGCTGGTCGCGCCCCGCATGGGGCGCGTGGATTGAAATCAGTAAGGAGCATCGGCATTAGGTGTGGGATAGTCAGTCGCGCCCCGCATGGGGCGCGTGGATTGAAATTGTGAACTATATCAAGCGCACTAAGCCACGTCTCGTCGCGCCCCGCATGGGGCGCGTGGATTGAAATACAATCCCACAACACCCACAGAGTACCAGAGGGGCGTCGCGCCCCGCATGGGGCGCGTGGATTGAAATATCCTGGATGCCAAAAACAAGCTGGTATATTGCTCGTCGCGCCCCGCATGGGGCGCGTGGATTGAAATCGCGTGAAGGGGGGCATGCGGTCAACCGAGGCCGTCGCGCCCCGCATGGGGCGCGTGGATTGAAATTCCAGGGACATCGTCACCGGCGCGGATGGCACCTAGTCGCGCCCCGCATGGGGCGCGTGGATTGAAATATAGTTTAAGCATAGGTAACGTGTTATTTGTAATAGTCGCGCCCCGCATGGGGCGCGTGGATTGAAATCAATTCGAAATGAACAACGCCGTCCAGCGGATAAGTCGCGCCCCGCATGGGGCGCGTGGATTGAAATCATAAACCGTACTTATCCCCCGTCCCTCGTCCATCGTCGCGCCCCGCATGGGGCGCGTGGATTGAAATAACCGGTTTTAACTGTTCTTGTCCTCGTTGACCCGTCGCGCCCCGCATGGGGCGCGTGGATTGAAATGTCTAAACCAGTGGATCTCCACCAAAGATGTGGGGTCGCGCCCCGCATGGGGCGCGTGGATTGAAATTGGAGTGTCAGGCGCTGGATCTGGAGGTGGGTTGGTCGCGCCCCGCATGGGGCGCGTGGATTGAAATCACCTGCCGTGGTGCAATACCTCTGGACCTGGGGCAGCGGTCGCGCCCCGCATGGGGCGCGTGGATTGAAATGTGTCCACTTGGTTGTCTCTGTGCCGTCCCATTCAGTCGCGCCCCGCATGGGGCGCGTGGATTGAAATGTAACGCAAGAATATAAATAGCCGGAATCGAGGAGTCGCGCCCCGCATGGGGCGCGTGGATTGAAATAAGTTACAAAGAAAGTATAAGTGTAAAGTATACAGTCGCGCCCCGCATGGGGCGCGTGGATTGAAATTGCAAGAACCTACTGCTGTCGCTATTGCTACCAGTCGCGCCCCGCATGGGGCGCGTGGATTGAAATTTAGATTTCAGCCACCTGTCATAAACCTCAAACTGTCGCGCCCCGCATGGGGCGCGTGGATTGAAATATGGGCTTCTGGTTCTCATTTCCGTCCACCGCGCGTCGCGCCCCGCATGGGGCGCGTGGATTGAAATAACCGGTTTTAACTGTTCTTGTCCTCGTTGACCCGTCGCGCCCCGCATGGGGCGCGTGGATTGAAATACCTCGTCACCGGCGTTCAGGCTGACGGTCTGCTCGTCGCGCCCCGCACGGGGCGCGTGGATTGAAATCACTGCCTTGTGGTCAGTGTGTAGGCTGTCGCATTGTCGCGCCCCGCACGGGGCGCGTGGATTGAAATGACGTCGAAGAGTTTGTCGTAGTACCTCGGCGGGGTCGCGCCCCGCACGGGGCGCGTGGATTGAAATGCCGGGGGAGTGGCGGGATTCGCGCCCTTTGTCTGGTCGCGCCCCGCACGGGGCGCGTGGATTGAAATACCTATGGTGAGCGCTGGGATCGTGTATTCAAACGTCGCGCCCGCACGGGGCGCGTGGATTGAAATAGCGCCACTTCCTGCGGGATGGGATTGAGGATGACGTCGCGCCCCGCATGGGGCGCGTGGATTGAAATCCGTCTGGACGTTGCCGGAGACGATAAAAGCGGGTCGCGCCCCGCACGGGGCGCGTGGATTGAAATGCCTGTAAGGGGGTGGCCTTATGACCATGGCAACGTCGCACCCCGCGAGGGGTGCGTGGATTGAAATCTTTCCGGCTTCGGCTCTGCTGGCTCTGAGTCTGTCGCGCCCCGCGAGGGGGTGCGTGGATTGAAATAGATCAACTATGACGGTATAGCGTCCTCCGGTATTGTCGCGCCCCGCACGGGGCGCGTGGATTGAAATCCCATGGAGTTTATCTCCGCGCTGGAGCAGTACGTCGCGCCCCGCATAGGGTGCGTGGATTGAAATACCAAGGAGGTCCCGGAGGTGGGCCGCCACCCGTGGTCGCGCCCCGCGAGGGGCGCATGGATTGAAATAAGCTGCACGTTGATAGTGGCGCTATTGTCGTAATGCTCACTCACGCAGCAAAAAGCAAAACAGCGCGGCTTCCGCCACGCTGTTCTCTCTTAACTTTATAAATCTGTCTATGCACCGCTATTCTTGTGGTGCTCAATCCGAGGCAAAAGCCGAAGAAATTACCGGCGGCATACCCTCAGCCGTTTCCGGAGCGCAAGGACCTCTCCATTTTGCTTACTCCATATTCAATAATATTCTTGCCCGTTTCTGCACCTGCCGCTCCATCATCCGCAATCTTTTTTCGGGCAGGTTATAGCGCGGGTGCTTCTTAAACTTGAAGTTCAGCAGATGCCGCAGCTTCTCGCGCAGCTCAGGCGTCAGGATACTTGCCGACGTGCCAAGGAAATCATCATATGTGCTGGGGTAGAGCGTTTCAATATATTCCTCCAGCGCGGCCTCGTCTGTCCATGTGTCTGCGCCTGCATAATTGAACAGTGAATTGCCATGGTCAAACAGGGGAGCAGGGGCGGCGATGGTATTCGTCCGGTTATCGATCATCACACCAAAGTTTCCAAAATGGCGGTCAACATTGCAAATCACTGCATCGAACACCAGCATTTCGTTCAGTGCATTAACGAACTCGGCTCCCAGCTTTTCGTAGTATGCTTTCACGGCCTTTATACCGCCCTTAGAAACAAGCTGACCGATAGGGAGGTAGGCATACTCTTTACTGGTAAAAAGCTCACAGGTGGAGCAGAGAACGCCTTTCCAACGGGATAAGCCGTAGGGGATCGCGTGAACGCCCATGACGGCGGCGATTTGTGCGGCGTAAAACTCAGAGTATGGCTCGTTGCCGGTATTGGCCGCGCCCTCCGTACCGCCCTTATAGAGATACACCTTACCGCCGATGCGCCGCCAGCATTTGCGGAGCATTCCGTTGGTGGTAAACTCCGGGCTGGAGAGTAGGGAAGTGCGGACGCTGCTGCCATAGCCGGTAAAGGCAAGTTCGGCCAGAACATTGCTGAATGGGTTGTCGTAGAGATTTACCTTGCCGAAAGAAGCGGTGTCACCGTCCTCGACGACCCAATAGCAATCGTTAAGGGATAGTCCTTTACAAACGCTGATAATACCGAGCGGACGGTTGAGGTTTAAGCCGCATTTTGCCAAAAGGCTATGGACATAGGCGCGATTCTTCGGGATCGTGCGGCGGCGCAGCCAGCGGCTTACTCCCTCCGGCGTCAGCGTCAGATCAAGCGGCAGCAATGCCGCTTTTTCTTCATTTGTCCAAAGAATTTGGATCTCCGGCTCACTGGTATCCGTCGTTGCGGAGAATTTAACGAGCGGTTCATCGAACTGCTTTAAAATATAGTTCATGATAAATCCTCCTCAAAAGTTACTTCAGACCACACAGAAAATTTTCTACATTCAAATACTGAACACCCTCAGCAAACGTATCTTTTCCGCGATAAAGAACGAATTTACCGCTGATCGGGCCAAAGCGTTTTTCAACGATTTGGCATTTCTCTGCATCACGCAGATGAAGTGTCTGCTTTTCGTTGGCCTCGGTGCTGTGCTTGATTTCATAGATGCGGCAATTTTGACTCGCTTTATCGTAAATCACCATGTCAAACTCGCCGCCGGCATCGAACTTGAATTTGAACGCTTCCATCGTACTGGGCGCGGTTTTGCGGACTTCCAGCAGAACAATGTCCTCCAGCATCCGGCCCTTTACATCGTCCAGAATCTTTCCTGTGATATATGCCTTATCTGCTTCGGAAATCGATGCGAAATAGGCATCCTGCATCAAGGAGTAGACTAAAGCCTTTGCGATGGCATAGCGCATACCGGGCTGGGAAAAGACGATATGCTCCGCCTGCTTACCGCTTTCGTACCGTTCCGGACAGTTGACGATCAGATCCAGCATAAGCAGATACTTCTTCACTTTGTCGATATGCTCCTGCGTGATCGGGACGGTTGTTTCACTCTTTTCCTTGACCTCAATGATGGCCTTTAATCGCTCCAATATTTGCTTTTCATTGACATCATAGAGAACGGTCGCCCGTTCCGCAGGGAGATCATGTAAAAGCAGTTCCTTTGCGGAGCCAAAATCATGGGACTTAAATTCGTCCTCTACCACGCGCAGCACAAAGCGGTGGTTCATGTGCTGCACAATGCGATTGATGACGTTGGTCAGCTCACCTTTTTCGTAAAGTTCCCGCAGTTGATTGAAATATTCACCGTAATGGTCATTTTTCAGCGTGTGCTGAATGTTACGGCTGATGGCGGTATCAATATACTTCCGTGTGCTTTCGTCATCCCGAAACGCGACCTCGTCAAAGGCGGCATCCGGATCGTCAAAGCTCATATTTTCCATTTTCAGCGTTCCGCCGTATTCAATATAAGAATCGACAGAACAGATGTTCAGGAGCCGCGCATACTCCCGAAAGGGAATAAAAGAGGTGTGGATCGTCACGCTTCTGTCGTACAGTTCATCGCGGTTCGCCATAGCGAAACCAAGAGAGTCCGTACCGGAAACAACGATTTTCATGCCCATCATGCTGAACACATCGGAAAGCACGGCAGCGGTGTCGATGAAGTCGCTCAGGAGCGTAATTTCATCAATAAACACATACCGATAGCCCAATTCAAACAGAGCTTTCAAGTCCTTTGTCAGCCGTGACATATCATCGGTGGTCTGCACCTTGATGTAGGCCGTTTTTTCTATGGGCAGTTCGGAAAGCATTTGAAACAGAAGTGTTGTCTTTCCGGTCCGGCGGAGACCGTATAAAATACAGATTTTCCCATCGTAGGAGCCGGTCACAAACTTCTGTAAGATGCTGAAACAGTCCCGCTTGCCGTATTTTGCCACGCTGTTTGCCAACGCCTGCAAGCCCGCACTCGTGACAACATTCGTGTAAAACTCAGGCGTTTGTGAGGATACAGTGGCCGTAACAACAGGCTGACCATAGATTTCCAACTTTTGATAAATCGCATGGTATCTGGCCGTGTTTGCTTTTGCGGCATCGTTTTCGTAATTCTGATAGTTGCGCGTGGACATACCGAGGTATTCCGCACATTGGGCCTGATTCAACCCTTTTGAAATACGCAATTCTTTTAAGGTCACACTCATCACCTCGCCTTTATTATATCACAGTATACGCAAAGGACAAGAAAAATACGCAAATATTTCGCATTTTCTTCGTCTATTATTCGCCTTTCTTCTTAGGGAGCTGTGTGAGGGCGTCCAATTCCTCGTAGGTCAATTCGCCGTTCACATAGCGGTTTCGTGCATTCTCCGCTTGTGCTTTCCAGATTTGAAATGCGGCATCTGTGTAAATGGCCGGAGTACGGCGAACACGCATATCATAGGTTTTGATCCGCTGCCGGATGAGCTTTAAGCCATCATCGGCAGCGATTTTCTTTTCATGCTTCTCTTTGACTGCGAGTTCTTTGCAGCTTTTTCCGGTATCACCGACTGACCGATCACAATAAAGAGCTTTGGAAGAGAACGGGATAAAGTAACGATGACAATATTCACACTTTTTCAATTCAATTCCTTGCTCGACCATCTCCAGCAGTTCTGTCAGCAGCGTCGCGCCCAAATCGTCCGAGCCCTCGATGCGGGCAAACCGGACGGACTTTGGTGGCGTCGAAATGCGGTCTGCCGCCAACACCGGATCAAAATTCTGCTCATCTACATACAGCTTTCGTTCTGCGCGCATCTTCAGGTCCAAACCGGCGATCGCTGTGGCAGCTTGAAAATCGCGGCTCATATAGAGCGCCAAACGCTGCTTGGTGCTCAACTTAGATCTGTCCGGCACGAGCACGGCATCTGCAAAGGCGGAAAGTTCCTTTTGCAGTTTCTCAAAACCTTCCAAGCGTTCATCAAGCACGTCTGCCAGCTTTTCTTCAAAAAAGAGGGACTGCACAAAGCGTTCCCCGAAAGGATGGATCGCGCTCAGCGCATTTTTGATCTCGGTAATGGCTTGATTTTCCATCATGGGCGTTGTTCGCACCAGTAATTTCGCCCGTAAAGAAGCGAAATCTGTGGACAAAAAGGCAATAAGGGTTGTCCCGAGACGATATTCCACGGGCTTGAAATCCGTTTCTACATATTCCTTTTTGGGGCCAAAACTCAAGCAATACAAGGCTCTCAAGGCTTTTCCTCCATTCGTGGACACAGCTGTGCAATGCGTGTGGTATATCATTTGTAACGCAATTAGTTTACCACATATTGAAATCTCCGTCAACGCTTGCTATCATTTTTGTGGAAGTTGAAATTCAGCACAAACGATCTTCCACAAAAATGAATGACCGCCGGAGCGTTTCTCTTTCGGGGAAGCAGGCCATGACCGTCAATGACGCGAGCGTGCCAAGGAACAGAAATCGAGTTTCCGTCAGGCAGGAAACCGCTTCTGGGAAAACGGCAGCAAGTTCTGAAGTCTCTCCGCATAATCTCCAAGGAAGGGAGGGGGCAGGATGGCAAGCAAGCCGGAACTTTTACAATATCAAGCGGCAGACGAGATCGGGCAGGACTTTCTTCTCGCGTACCAGCGAGCCGTCCTGCTCGCCTTACAGCAGCAAGGTGTCCTCAATGAAACGCAGTTTAAAGACTGCGTACAGAAATTGGAGAAATATACACGAATGAATGGAGGAAATGAATAATGTTAAAAGCAGCATTCTATCAGGTAGAACAGTGCCAAGAACCGCCAGAGGAAATCAGAGCAGAAATGCAGGAATTCGCCGCTGATGTTGGGTTGGGATTCCATGCGTTTTACATGGATTCTCCAAAGCCGTGGTATCTTTCCGAGCCCAGCAGCGTACTTCGGAAAATGGTGGAGGATGCGTCTGAACGAAAATTTGACATTCTGATTATCGAGCGGATGTCGGATTTTACAAACTGTTGTATGGACGCACAGAAGGTGCTTCGGGCGATGAAAAAGCAAGGTGTCCGGATTTTTTACTGGAACGAACATATGCTTGAACTTGATGAGTACACCGATGAACCGACTTCCCAACTGCAAACCCATCTCATTATAGAAAATATCGCTCGGCAGGAAGAACTTCGGAAAATGAAGAATATTTTACGTTGGCAATTTAGTTCTCACGAAGCAACACAGTGAAATATCTTTTGCAATCAATAAGCTGTAAAGCAATAGTGCCTTTCAGTTTCCGCACAGTTGCAAAGGCATGTGATTCGCCGTATGATACCACGAAAAGGAGGAGTTTTTATGTTACAAGTAGCAGCGTATTGTCGCGTATCCACGGATAAGGAAGACCAGGCAAATTCCTTTGAAGCGCAGCAGCGGTATTTCCGCGAGTACATCCAGCGCCAGCCGGATTGGGAGTTGCAAGGCATCTATGCTGACGAAGGATTTTCCGGCACATCGACCAACAAGCGTGTGGAGTTCAATAAAATGCTCCACGCGGCGGAGCTGGGGCAGATCGACCTGATCGTGACCAAGGAGGTCAGCCGTTTCACCCGCAACACGGTGGACGCCCTGCAAATCACCCGCGAGCTGCGTCGGCGGGGCGTAGGCGTGCTGTTTCTCAATGACAGCCTGGATACCCGAACCAACGATGGGGAGCTGCGGCTGACGATCATGAGTTCCTTCGCACAGGACGAAAGCCGAAGAACCTCTGAACGCTCCAAATGGGGGCAGATGCGCAGCATGGAGAAGGGTGTCGTTTTTGGCGGCTCGCTGCTGGGTTACGACGTGATCAGCGGCAAGATGACCGTCAACCCGGAGGGCGCGGAAGTTGTCCGGCTCATCTTTCATAAGTACCTGCAAGAGCGCAAAGGGTGCAGCACCATCGCGCGGGAACTGCGGGAGGCTGGGATTCTCAGCAGCAAGGGCAACTGCCTTTGGTCGTCTGCCACAGTGACAAAGATCCTGAAAAATGAAAAATACTGCGGTGACCTGATCCAGAAAAAGACCTACACGCCGGACTATCTGACGCACGAAAAGAAGTACAACCACGGCAAGGAACCGCTGGTAGCGCTGAAAGACCACCATGAGGCCATCATCGACCGCGAAACGTGGCAGGCGGTGCAGCGGGAGCTGTCCCGCCGCAACCGTGCGACAGGCTGCGGCGGACATGGCAACCGTTATCCGCTCTCAGGTAAAATTCGCTGCGGTGAGTGCGGCAAGAGCTTCTCCCACCGCACCAAAAAGCGGCAGGACGGAAGCTCCTATTATCGCTGGTGCTGCTTCACCGCCACCAACGAGGGCTTGCGGCGCACAGACGGCGCGGGAAATGTCATCGGATGCAGCGTTGGGCGGCAGATCCGGGATGACATCGCCATGGACCTTCTGCGGCGTTCGGTGAACGACGTGACGCTGGATAAGAAAGCGATCATATCGAATCTCGCCCGCATTGTGGAAAGCGTTCTGACGTCCGGCGAGGACAGCGGTGAGCAGGAGCTGCGGCGGCTGGAGCTGGAGTTTGAAAAGCTGCAAGCCCGCAATGACACGATCCATGACCGCTTTTTCGACGAGAGCATCACCAAGGCTGACTATCAGCGGGCCAAAGCCCGCTGTGAAAGCGAAATGAACCGGGTGCAGGAGAAAATTGCCGCGATCAAACAGCGGCAGACGCTGAACACCGACACGCAGACCCTAAAACCGGACATTCGCACCGCCATCACGGGAATCATCAGCGGGCGCACGGCGGACGACAACTTTTACGGGCATCTCCTCCAGCAAATGACCGTGTACCGGGACGGCAGGGTAGAGGTGGCGCTCAATCTGCTGCCCGCCAAATGGGTCTATGTGCTGGACGGACTGGAAAAATACCGTGCCAAAATTGGGGGCCATGACGCTTCCTCTGTGCCGATATCCGTCAGCAGGCCCTTCAGCTCCGGATAGGGCATGGAGTAGCGCTGGGAAAGATAGCGCAGGGATGCGCCCAACTCGCCGTCGGGACCACCGTACTGGCTGATGATCGCCGCCGCCAATTTGGGGTTGGGTGTGGCGACCTTCACAGGATATTGCAGCTTTTTCTCATAAACAAACATCAGGCGTTTCCTCCTAACTCCCAGGGCCACGGGTCATTGAGCCAGGTGTAGCCGTCCTCCAGAACCAGTTCCGTGCTGTCCAGAGGGCCATATTTGGCGGTATACTTTTCCCGCCCCTCCTTGGCCAGCTTGATATAGGAGGCGTACAGCCCCAGAGCCTCCTGGTCCTGCGGGTGTGTATCCAGATAAAGATTCAGCTCCGTGACGGCAAAATCCAGGGCCATCAGTTCCACCAGTGCGGTGTTTGGCAGCTTGGTCCGGGCCTGAATAGCCGCCTTGAACGGCAGGTCCAGCCCCGGAAACAGGGTGCCGGTCTGCAAAGCCTCCGTCCGGCTGTATCGAATAGGATTATTGCTCTGCATGGGAATATATGGGAAAGCCAACGCCGCACAGCCGGGCAGAGTACCCTGACCGACCTCGCAGGCTGCGGGCTTCACTTCGGGTTTTTCCATAGCTTCGTGATCCCCTCCTTATTGAATAGCGCCCTTCGGCGCGTACCCCATCCTATGCGGAAGGGGCGAGTAGGGAACTTGCTTTCCCGACGGAAAGCCGCTATAATGACATATTGGATAAGCTGCGGTGCATAGGTTGGGCCGAGGTGATGGGCATGATCCTGCTGATTCAGAAACGAACGCTGTTGTATACATGGCTGGCGGTCTGCATAATGGGCCTTTCCGCTATTTTTCTGGCAGGATCCCGTCGGGCCTTCACACCTACCGGGGCGATGGGGCAGGGGAGCAGCGCTCAAACCGTGGTCATCGACCCGGGCCATGGCGGGCAGGACGGCGGCGCCGTCGCCGGAGACGGTACGGAGGAAAGCCGGATCAATCTGGCGATTTCCTTGCAGCTGGAACAGCTTTTGCGCTTCACCGGTGTTCGGACGGAGCTGACCCGGCGAGAGGACGTCATGGTCTGTGACCCCGGGCTGGAAACCATGCGGCAGCGGAAGGTGTCAGACCTTCACAACCGGGCCTCGTTTGTCAACGGCATCCCTAATGCGGTGCTGTTGAGCATCCACCAGAACAGCCTGCCGTCCTCGCCTGTGACCCACGGGGCGCAGACCTTCTGGAACCGGCAGGAGGGGGCGGAAGCACTGGCCAGGACCCTGCAAGCCGGGTTGAATCCGGTGGTCAACACCCACCGGGCCAAGGAACCGAAACAGATCCCGGACAGCATCTATTTGATGAACCATGTGGATGTTCCCGCCGTGCTGGTGGAGTGCGGTTTTCTGTCCAACGGGGAGGAAGCCGTGCGGCTCCAACAGGCGGACTATCAGAAAACGCTGGCGGCGGTCATCGCGGTGGGGTATCTGCGATGGAGTGCCGGAGAGGATATGAAATGAAAGCAAAAACGCTGTTTTATTGTACGGAATGTGGAAATGAGACCGCAAAATGGGCGGGGAAGTGCCCCGCCTGCGGCGCATGGAACACCATTGTGGAGCAGCCGGAGCGCCCCAAGGGAGCGGGGAAGGGCACATCTGTCCGGGTGGGCATGACCCGCCGCCGGGCCTGCCCTGTGACGGATCTCACCACCGACGAGGAGATCCGGTTTCCCACCGGCATGGGGGAGTTGGACCGGGTTTTAGGCGGTGGGGCCGTGAAAGGCTCACTGGTACTGGTGGGCGGTGCACCCGGTATCGGCAAATCCACTCTGATGCTGCAAATTTGCAGCAAATTATGTGAATTTTCCAAGGTTTTGTATATTTCCGGCGAGGAATCTGAGCACCAGCTAAAGCTGCGGGCCAAGCGGCTCCATGTGGAAAGCCAGCAGCTTTTGGTGCTTTCGGAAACGAATCTGGGGGACGTGCTGGAGGCCGTGAACACGGAACAGCCGGATGTGCTGATCGTAGACTCCATCCAGACCTTATATAACGACGCGCTGGACGCCGCCGCAGGCAGCGTCAGTCAGGTGAAGGACTGCACCCTGTCTCTGATGCAGGTGGCCAAGGGGCAGGGGATCACGGTCTTTGTCATCGGCCACGTCAACAAGGAAGGCTCCATAGCCGGCCCCAAGGTGCTGGAGCACATGGTGGACTGCGTGCTGTACTTTGAGGGCGACCAGCACACCAGCTATCGAATTTTGCGGGCAGCGAAGAACCGCTTCGGCGCCACCAACGAGATCGGTGTTTTTGAAATGCGGGACGAGGGGCTGGCGGAGGTAGAGAACCCGTCAGAAATGCTGCTCTCCGGCCGACCGGAGGACGCCCCTGGCACCTGTGTCACCTGTGTGATGGAGGGCGTCCGGCCCGTTCTGGCAGAGCTTCAGGCACTGGTGGTCAGCTCCGCCGGCGGCAATCCACGGCGAACCAGCAACGGCTTTGATTACAACCGGGCGGCCATGCTGCTGGCGGTGCTGGAAAAGCGAGGCGGGCTGAAGGTCTCCACCTGCGACGCCTATCTGAACATCGTGGGTGGTCTATCGCTGGACGAGCCTGCCGCGGACTTGGCGGCTGTGATCGCATTGGCGTCCAGCTATTTAGACAGGCCGGTGCCCAGCGATCTGGTGGCCATCGGAGAGGTGGGATTGACCGGCGAACTGCGTAGCGTCAATCAGCTGGATCAGCGGGTGTCTGAAATTCAGCGCCTGGGATTCCGGAGGTGCGTGGTGCCGGCTCATCGGGCAGGTACCATAAAGGTGCCGACCGGTCTGACGGTGATCCCGGCCCGGAATATCGGTGAGGCGATCCGAGCCGCGCTGCGTCCTGCGGAATGAAGTGTACGCAGGCGCCGCCCAAGGCCGGTTGTCCCGCAGCGGCGGCGCTGTCCAACGTGCAGAGCCCGTCGCTTTGATAGACGCATTTGCTGGTACATGGGATCATAATATCATCTCATTTCTGCTTGATTTGCTTGTAGCATGACCCATCCGCCGGATTTTATGTTGAATGACTGAGGAGAGGAGACGTTAGCGGGATACAGTAAATTGAACAAAATAAAAATTTTGTTCAATTTAGGGGAGACGTTTTCAGCCTCCCTCGACATTTGACCGCTCTTTAGCGCAAATATCCCGCCAGCCAGCTATGTCTGATTATCGTACTGAAGCACCGGAGATCCTGCGGGATTTCCTTTCTTATCACGAAACCATCAAGGCTCATTCCCAGCGTACCGTAGACGAATACTACTTGGATCTTCGGAATTTCTTCCGCTATATAAAACAGATCCGTGATCCCGACTTGGCTGACAAGGCTCTGGATGAGATCAGTATTATGGACGTAGATCTGGAATTTGTTGGCAGCATCAAGCTGTCGGACATTTACAGCTATATGACCTATCTCAGCCGGGATCGGGTCCGGTTTCAGAACAGTTCCCATTCGGACTACGGTTTGAACGCCGCGTCCCGTGCCAGAAAAATCGCCACGATCCGCTCCTTTTACAATTACCTGACCAACAAAGCCCACCTACTTCGTGAAAATCCTGTCAAAGATATCGATGCGCCTAAACTGAAAAAGGAATTGCCACGCTATTTGACATTAGAGCAAAGCAAGGATCTGCTCAGCGCTGTGGAGGGTAAAAATCAGGAGCGCGATTACGCCATCCTGACCCTGTTCCTCAACTGCGGACTCCGGATCTCCGAGCTGGTAGGATTGAATTTGCAGGACATTCAGGACGAGACCATGCGCATCTTAGGCAAAGGAAATAAAGTGCGGATCCTCTACCTCAATGACGCCTGTCAAGCGGCGCTGAACCGCTATCTGGCGGTCCGACGGCCCATCACCGGGCGGGATGCCAACGCACTGTTCCTGTCCTCTCAAAACGAACGGATCAGCCGGTCCACCGTTCATGCCATGGTGAAAAAGCGGCTTTTAGAGGCTGGTTTGGATGCCACCCAGTATTCTTCCCATAAGCTGCGACATACGGCGGCAACACTGATGCTGCAAAACGGCGTGGATGTCCGGGCGGTCCAGGAGGTTTTGGGACACGACCACCTGAATACCACGGAGATCTACACTCATATTGATAACGAAGCCCTGCGTGTTGCCGCGAAAGCAAATCCCCTGTCGCATGTAGATATGCCCAAGAGGAAATGACCTTATCGGAACGCAAGTATGAAAACACCCGGAAGTATTCTGATGATACTTCCGGGTGTTTATGCCATATAAACGAAAGTCAAATAAGGCTGCGATTTCAATTCACGCCCCTCCCCTTTTCCGCTCTGTTTTGAGAATTTTGATCCACGCTCCGTGGGGGTGCGACTGCATGGGGATCGTTCGCATAGGGATTGCCGACAGTTCAATCCACGTGGCCCGTATGAGGCGCGTTCCGGCGAATCGAGCAGATACCATCCGGCTGTCCATTATGATAGATCGTTTCCAGCTTTTTACTGATTGCCTTAGGTCGATCTTTTCCTCCTCATATTTATAATTACAAAAACGCGGAATCCTCCGCGCTGCGGTTGCCGATCAGCAGCATATTCAGCTTTCCCCATCGCCGGATCTCCTGTTTGGAGAACAACAACCGCTGTCGCAGGCTCTCGTCCAGTTCCTGCGGATTCAGCGTCACCAGACAGCGGAAGGCGCAGGGCATCAGGTCCGCGCTGGAAATGCCGCAGAGAAGGCCATCGGTATAGTCCCGCATCTCCAACGGATTGAAAATATACAGCAGGTCCTCCTCCAGCGGATTGAGCTGATTGAAAAAGGTGAACCGGATCAGCATATCGCTGTAAACAACGTGCCCTGTATAATAGGATTCATTGCTGCATCCATTACCGGAAACAGAGCAGAGTGTAAAGCTCGCCACATAGGTGCCAGGCCGCTCTGCGTGCTCGTGAATGTCGATCACACCGTCCTTCAAACGGCGATAGCGACCGTCATAAAAATAGAAATACAGCCGCTTCGCCTGAAAGAACGGGCTGCGTTGTAACGTCCCCACCGTGGGCGGCGTATACGGTGGAAGAGACGGCTGGTAGCTGGCCAACTGCCCGAAGGAAACCTGCAACGCCTGACTGATCTCATATAAGGTGGCGATGTCAATGGAGATCTCTCCGTTTTCATATTTGCAGACCGTGGCACGGCTCTTGTGGATGGCATCCGCCAATTGCTGTAACGTCATGCCGTTGGCTTTGCGGTATTTGCGGATCTGACCGCCGATATAGACATTGATCTCATTCATACAGCTTGTTTCCTTAAAATATCCATTTCCATCTTCTTGATCGGACACACCGTTCATCGAGGTTGTTTTCTATCAGTATATATCATATAAAGAAATTTTTCAAGAAAATATTTCTTTATACGAAACTTTTGCTGCTTGCTTTTTTTCTGCAACCTGATAGAATGTTCTCTTGTCGAAAACAAAAAGATAGAAATGAGTGTGCAATATGAAAAACAAACACAGTGGTTTCAGCGGTTCTCTGGGCTTCGTCCTGGCGGCCGCCGGTAGTGCCGTAGGCGTCGGCAATATCTGGCGCTTCCCCTATCTCTGCGCCAAGGACGGCGGCGGCCTGTTCCTGTTGGTGTATCTGATACTGGTGCTGACCTTCGGCTTCACACTGCTGACCACAGACGTAGCCATCGGCCGCCGGACCAAACAAAACGCGCTGAACGCCTTTGGGACCCTGCATAAGAAGTGGCGTTTTCTGGGCTACCTGACCTTCCTGGTCCCGACCCTCATCATGACCTACTACTCCGTCATCGGCGGCTGGATCGCCAAGTATTTCGCGGTCTATCTGGTCTCTGACGGCACCCAAGCGGCTCAGGACGGCTTCTTTACCTCCTTCATCACCTCTCAGGTCTCCCCGATCGTCTTTATGTTGCTGTTCCTGGCACTGACGGCATGGGTGGTCTATCGTGGCGTGGAGAAGGGCATTGAAAAGTATTCCCGGTATATCATGCCGGTCCTCCTGCTTCTCGTCATCGGGATCGCCGTGTTCTCTCTGACGTTGAACCACACGGATGACAGCGGCGTGACCCGCACTGGTCTCCAGGGCCTTGCTTTTTATCTGAAGCCCGACTTCACCGGCATGACACTTCGGAGCTTTTTGAACGTGGTGCTGGACGCTATGAGCCAGCTCTTCTTCTCCCTCAGCGTCAGCATGGGCATCATGATCACCTACGGCAGCTACGTGAAGGACGATGTGGATCTGAACAAGGCCAACGGCCAGATCGAGATTTTCGACACCGGCGTGGCTTTCCTGGCCGGCGTCATGATCATTCCCTCCGTGTATGTGTTCTTAGGCGTGGACGGCATGGCCAGCGGTCCCAGCCTGACCTTCATCAGCCTGCCTCGGGTGTTCGCCTCCATGGGCGGCGTGGGGCGCATCGTCGGTATCGTGTTCTTCCTGGCCCTTGGCTTCGCGGCGCTGACCAGCTGCGTATCCGTCATGGAGACTCTGGTGGCCAACTGCATGGAGATCTTCCACAAGAGCCGCAAGGAGATGTGCGCCATGGTGGGCGTCTATTCTCTGGTGACCGCCATTCTCATCTGCCTGGGCTATAACGTGCTCTACTTCGAGCTGCCCCTGCCCAACGGCAGCACCGCTCAGCTTCTGGACGTGATGGACTACATCAGCAACAGCTTCCTGATGCCCTTTATCAGTCTCCTCACCAGCATCCTGATCGGCTGGATCATCGGCCCCAAGTGGGTCATCGACGAGGTGGAGAAAAACGGCGAGCATTTCGGCCGGGCCAAGTTGTATAGCGTGATGATGCGCTATGTGGTGCCCGTGGTCATGCTGATCCTGTTCCTGACTTCCACCGGCTTCTGGAATCTCCTGTTCCGGCATTGACCTAACTCCATCAAACCAAAAAGCGGGAGCCTTTCAGCTCCCGCTTTTCTTATGATTCGGTTGATCCGGTAACTTACCGCTTGTTGGACTTTCTCCAGATGTGCATAGCCTCGGCAGACTTGATCAGCTCGTCCCGGAAATCGGGGTGTGCAATGCCGATCAGGGCCTCGGAACGCTCCCAGGTGGACATGCCCTTCAGGTTCACCATGCCGTACTCAGTGACGATATAGTGTGCGCAGGACCGGGGGTCGGTGACAATGGAGCCGTTGGTCAGGGTGGGAACGATCCGGCTCTTCACGGTACCATCCTTGGCAGTCATGGTGGAGGACATGCAGATGAAGCTCTTGCCGCCCTTGGAGAGGTAAGCGCCCATCACGAAGTCCAGCTGGCCGCCGGTGCCGGAAATGTGCTTGATGCCGGCAGACTCGGCATTGACCTGGCCAAAGAGGTCCATATCCACGGCATTGTTGATGGAGATGAAATTATCCAGCTTGGCAATGACCTGAACATCGTTGGTGTAATCCACAGGTGCGGCCATCACATCGGGGTTCTCCTTGATGTAGTCATACAGCTTCTGGGTGCCGGCAGCGAAGGCATAGACCTGACGGCCTCTGTCCACGTTCTTGTTGCGGCCGGTGATCTTGCCAGCCTTGGCAATGTCCACGAAAGCGTCCACGTACATCTCGGTGTGCACGCCCAGATCCTTCAGATCGGACTCTGCGATCAGGGAGCCAACGGTATTGGGCATACCGCCGATGCCCAGCTGCAAGCAGGCGCCGTTGGGGATCTCCTTCACGATCATCTCGGCAACCTTGCGGTCCACATCGGTGGGAGGAGCGCCGGCGCCCATGGCGGCCACGGCGGGGTTCTCGCCTTCCACGACCATATCAACATCGCGGATGTTGATCTCGGTGCCAGTCAGACCGTAGACCCAAGGCATATTCTGGTTGACTTCCACGATGATCTTCTTGGCGTGCTCCAGCATATCGCCAATGTGGGAAGCGGAAACAGCGAAGCTGAAGTTACCGTGAGCATCCATGGGGGTAACCTGGATCATGGCCACATCCGTGGTGGCGTTGCCGTCCCGATAGAAACGGGGCAGCTCAGAATAGCGCATGGGGCCGAAATAGCCCATGCCCTTGCCAATGATCTTCCGATCCAGACCGCTGCAGTGCCAGGAGTTCCAGGTGAAGTGGTCGCCGGCGTCATCCGCCTTGCACACCTCGGGCATCCACATGGTCACGCCGCCGTGGATCTTCACGTCAAACAGTTCGTCCTTCCGGGCAGCCAGAGCCTTGTCCAGAGCGACAGGCTGATTGCAGCACCAACCGTAATCCACCCAGTCACCGGACTTGACAATCTTCACCGCTTCCTCAGCGGTAGTCAGCTTCTGCTGATACAGTTCCTGAACATTCATCGTCTTTTTACCTCCATATTTATTCTGCGTATCCGCAAAGTTTTCCTTGTATCGTTAAAATCTTATCATATTCGGTCCGGCAATGCAAGCAAAACGTGAAAAAAATCACAATAATTCAAATCACGTGCCAATTAGCATGTTCACTCATAACAAAATACGCCCGCTCCCTCCTATTCTCACCGCGCCTCGCCCCATTGAAATCACAGACATGGAAGACACCGGGAATGCAAGGGCGATGCAGAACAGCAAAAAAAGGAGCAGACCGGTCGGTCTGCTCCTTTTTTCAGTTGAAATTACTCCTCAACAGGAGCGTCCTCCTCGTCAGCGGCGGGAGCCAGCAGAGCGCGGATAGACAGGGAGATCTTCTGCTTCTCCTCGTCGATGGCAGTGATCTTGGCCTCAACGGTCTGGCCCTCGGAGAGAACATCCTCGGGCTTCTCGATGCGGCGGTCAGCGATCTGAGAAATGTGGATCAGGCCGTCCACGCCGGGAACCACCTCAGCGAATGCGCCGAAGGGCATCAGCTTGACAATACGGACCTCAGCGGTGTCGCCCACGCCGTACTTGTTCATGAACACCTGCCAGGGATCCACGCTGTGGTCCTTAGCACCCAGGGAGATCTTGTGCTTCTCAGCGTCGAAGGAGATGACATACACATCCATGGTGTCGCCAACCTTGCAGATCTCGGCGGGGTTCTTGATGCGGCTCCAGGACAGCTCGGAGATGTGGACCATGCCGTCCACGCCGCCGATGTCCACGAACACGCCGTAGCTGGTCATGGACTTCACGGTGCCGGTGTAGTGCTTGCCCACCTCGATGGTGCTCCACACGGCCTCCTGAGCGGCCTTGCGGGCCTCGTCAGTGACGCTGCGGATGGAGCCCACCACGCGGCGGCGAGCACGGTTGACCTCGGTAATGCGGAGCTGGACCTTCTGACCCTTCATGGCAGACAGATCAGCGCCGCGGGGCTGGCCGCTCTGAGAAGCGGGAACGAACACGCGGATGCCCTTGACGGAAACCACGATGCCGCCCTTGTTCTCCTCGGTGACAGTGCCTTCCAGCACGGTCTTCTCCTCAACGGCAGTCTCAATGTTCTCCCAGATCTTCACAGCGTCCAGACGCTTCTTGGACAGCTCGGCATAGCCTTCCACATCGTTGACGCGGACAACATAGGTCTCGACCTCGTCGCCCACCTTCACGATATCCTCGGGCTTAGCGCTGGGATCGTCGCTCAGCTCGCTGAGCTTGATGTAAGCATACTGCTTAGCGCCAACATCCACCTGGACCTCGGTGGGGGTGATGGCGGTGACAATACCGGTTACCTTCTCTCCTGTATTTAAAGTTTTGAAAGACTGATTCAGCAGTTCCTCAAAGGACTCTTCCATGGCCTCGGTGCTCTTGATTTCTTCGCTCATCGTTGTTTTTACCTCCTTAATGATGCCCGCGGGTGTGGATGCGCCGGCCGTCAGCCCGGCAACACGGCAGCCTGCAAAGTCCGTGGCAGAAAGCTCGTCCACTCCTTCGATGGGAAGGACACGGGAACAGTTCTGCCGGCAGATCTCTGCCAGATGCTTCGTATTGGCGCTCTTATGGTCGCCAACCACCACCATCACGTCTACCTGCGCGGCGATCTCCGCCGCTTCGTTCTGACGTTTACGCGTAGCATAACATATTGTATCAAAGATTTTTACGTTTGTACATTCTTTTTTTAGGATTTTGCAGGAACTTTCAAAAAGTTCACGAATACAGGTGGTCTGCGCCACGATACTCACGGGCATTTCCGGCTGAAAATTGCCGTTTTTGACCCATTCCGCCACAGCCTCCGGCCCCTGGAACACCAGCGGATGAACGCACCAGCTGGCAAGTCCCATGACCTCCGGATGGTGCGGCTCTCCGATGATGACCACCTGCCGTCCCTCCTGCTCCGCCTGGGACACCAGTTCCTGAATGTGGACCACGTTGGGACAGGTGGCGTTCACGCAGCGGACGCCCCGGGCCGCCAATCCGTCCAGTACGCTTTTCAGTTCTCCGTGAGACCGGATCACCACCGTATCCCCCGCCGCCAGCGTTTCAGGGCGGTCTGTTTTCCGGACGCCCCGGGCCGCCAGGTCATTGACCACATAGGTGTTGTGGATGAGGTCCCCCAGCATCCAGCAACCCTTGGTCTCCTCCGCTGTTTTCTGGGCCAGCTCCACGGCCCGCTTTACGCCGTAGCAAAAACCGGCGCTTTCCGCCAGGATCACTTGCACAGCGGCGCACCTCCTACCTGTTGCCCACCCAAGGCGTAAACCTCCCGCAGAAGATCATCTGCGATCTTCTGCATTTCCTCAGCAGTCCCCCGGCGGCCGGTATATACCGGCGTATAGGGCTGACCGATGATGATGCGTGTCCTGTGGAAGGTCCGCTTTTCTCCATCCACGAACACAGGCACCAGAATGGCGCCAGTACGGACGCCGATCACCGCCGCGCCGCTGTGGGCGTGAGCCGGCAGGCCGTCTGTCTTGCCGATGCCGTTCCGGATGGTGGTACCCTCCGGGAAGATCAGCAGATTGTGGCCGCCCTGGATGGTCTGGATGGCGGTCTTCACCGCCTGAATATCCGCGCCGCCCCGGTTCACCGGGAATGCGCCCCCCACCCGGATGACCCATGCCAGAATGGGATTCCGGAACAGTTCCTCCTTGCCCATGACGCGAAGCCGGTAATCCATGGGCAGTGCCGTTGCCAGCACCAGAGGGTCCCAGTTGCTGGCGTGATTCGCCACCAGCAGCGCGCCGTGGCGAGGCAGGTTTTCCAAGCCCTGAACCGTGACCGGATGCAGCAGACGGCAGATCCACTTGGCAACCGTGAAGATTAGAGGGAAAAACGGTCCAAAGGGCTGCGTTGTACGGGTCTCGTTCATCGGCTCGTCCTCTCGTGAATGATCCGGAGGATCGCTTCCTCACTCTGTTGGAAGTCCAGCTCCGTGGTATCCAGCAAAACGGCGTCCTCCGCCTGCTTCAAGGGTGCCGCTGCCCGGTGGGAATCGTTAAAGTCCCGCTGGCGCATTTCCTCCAGCACCTTTTCGTAGCTTTCCGGCGTTCCCCGCTGCTCCAGTTCCCGGAAGCGGCGCATGGCCCGTTCCTCCACGGAGGCCGTCAGGAAGATCTTCACTGTGGCATCCGGCAGGACCACGGTCCCGATGTCCCGGCCGTCCATCACCACGTTGTTTTCCCGGGCCAGTTTCCGCTGCATTTCCAGCAGGTGCGCCCGCACCGCCGGATGGGCGGAGACCGCGGAGGCATACAGAGAAATCTCCGGCAGACGGATCTGATCCGTCACATCCGCACCGTTCAGCGTCATGTGCTGCAAGCCGTCCTTTCCGTAATGCAGGCCGATCTCCAGCTCCGGCAGCAGCGCGGCAGCGGCCTCACCGTCCTTGGGGTCCACACCCTTGGAAAAGGCGGCATAGCCGATGGTGCGGTAAATGGCGCCGGTATCCACATATAAATAACCCAGAGTTTTGGAAACGCTTTTCGCCAGCGTGCTCTTTCCGGCGCCGGATGGTCCGTCAATGGCAATACTGATGGTTTTCAATGCTGTTCTCTCCTTTATTCCTTCTCATTCGCGGCGGACTGTCCCGCCAGGCGGCCGGTGGCCCAGGCGATCTGTAAGTTAAAGCCGCCGGTATAGGCGTCGGTATCCAGCAGTTCTCCCGCGAAATACAGATTTTTAACAAGCTTGGACTCCATGGTTTTGGGGTCCACCTCCCCTACCTTCACCCCGCCGGAGGTGACGATGGCGTCCGTCACGGGACAGGGGGCGGAAACCTCCACGGGAAAATGCTTCAAAACCCACAGCAGGCTTTGCCGCTGCTCCCGGGTCAGGTCATGGACCTTCTGCCGTCCGGGGATACCGGACAGCTCAATGACCACCGGGATCAGCTTCTGAGGCAGCAGATCGTCCAGACCGTTCTGGAAATCATGGTTGGCATATTTGGCGAAATCTGCCAGCAACCGCTTGTCCAGCTGCTGCTCATCCAACGCAGGCTTCAGGTCGATCTCCAGCAGATAACGCTTTTTGGTAAAATACCGCATATGGGCGGAGGCCGACAGCACCAGCGGACCGCTGACGCCAAAGTGCGTAAACAGCAGCTCCCCGAAATCCGTATAGATCTTCTTATCGTTTTCAAAGACCGTCAGGCTCACGTTCCGCAGGCTCAAGCCCTGCAAGCGGACACAGGGGATCCCCGCCGCGATGATTCCCTGCAAGGGCACCAGAGACCCTTGCAGCGGCGTGACGGTATGCCCCGCTTCAGCCGCCATCCGGTGACCGTCTCCGGTGGAGCCGGTGGCCGGATAGCTGACGCCGCCGGTAGCCAGCACCACCGCCTCAGCGGGATAGCGTCCCCGCTCCCCAACAACGCCGCAGACCGCGCCGTCCTCGATCTCCAGGGCCGACGCCCGGTCCCGGATGACCTGCACCTTCAGGGCCTTCAGCCGCCGTTCCAGTGCGGCGCTGATGTCAAACGCGCTGTCGCTGACGGGAAACACCCGATTTCCCCGCTCGGTTTTCAGCGGGACGCCCAGCTTCTCAAAAAAATTCATCGCATCAGCGCTATTAAAGCGGTTAAAGGCACTGTAAAGGAATTTTCCATTACGTGGAATATTGGCCAACAGCCCCTCAATATCGGTATTGTTGGTCACGTTGCACCGGCCCTTACCGGTGATATTCAGTTTTTTTCCCAACCGCTCGTTGGGTTCCAGCAGAGTGACCTGCGCCCCCTGCTCCGCCGCTGAAACAGCGGCCATCATTCCGGCGGCGCCGCCGCCGATGACTACGATCTTTTTATTCATCGTCCGCACCGCCGAATACATCGTACTGATCCCACAGTCGTTCCAGCGTGGTAAAGGTCTCCGTCACATCCGTGCCCATCTTGGTGGCGATCCCCACCAACAGAGCATTGATGAGTGACATGGGCGCCGTCATGGAATCAATAAAGGACAACATCTCGCTGGGAGCCAGCAACGCCGCGCTGGACATCTGCGCCACCGGAGACTGCTTCTGATCCGTGATGGCGATGATCTCCGCTCCACGGGACCTGGCGAAGCGGGCCGCGTTGATGGTGTCCTTGGAATACCGGGGGAAACTGAACGCGATCATCACGTCCCCCTCTCCACTACGGAACAGCTGCTCAAAGATCTCACCGGCGGCGCTGGCCTGTACCAGTGTCACGTTTTCAAAGATCATCTGCATGTAAAAATACAGGTAGCCCGCCAGATGGGTAGAGGACCGTGCCCCCAAAATATAGATATGCCGGGCATGGACGATCTTCTCCACAGCCGTCTGAAAGGTGTCCCGGTCCTCATCCATGGAGATCTGCCGCAGATTTTCAATATCCGCCTGCAATACGCTGCTGAGCACATCCCGGTCATAAATATTTTCCGCCGCCTGGATCCGCTGTGTCGAGGTCAGACGGCTCCGGGCCATCTCCTGCAATGCTTTCTGCATGGAGGGATAACCGTCAAAGCCCAGCTCCGCGGCAAAGCGGACCACCGTGGATTCGCTGACCTCCGTCAGCTTTCCCAGCTTGCTGGCCGTCATGAACGCCGCCTGATCATAATGGTCCAGGATATAGCGTCCAATTCGTTTTTGCCCCTTTGAAAAGGTGGAAAGGTTGTCCTCGATCGTATGTAACACACTTTTTGCCATGATTTTCTTCCTCCGGCGGCACGCAACGCCGCGTTTGATTCCGGGGGCTATTCTACCATACTTTCCGCCGGATTGAAACTGATTTCTTCACTTTTTTCCCTGCGTTTTTCATAAAAAATAGCCGCAATGCGGCTATTTCAAGGATGTGACAAAACCTGACTGCTTTCTTTGGAAAGCGGTCATTCCTCTTTCAGTCCCGTGATCTCCTCCGCTGTTAAGTACCGCCACTGACCCAACGGCAGCGTCCCAAGTTCCAAACAGTGCTCCCGCACCCGCTGGAGCCGCAGGACCTCCAGATCGCACTGAGCGCACATCCGCCGGATCTGGCGGTTCCGCCCCTCGTGGATGGTCACGCTCAGCTCTGCCCGGTTTCCCTTCCGGCTCAGTTCGCGCACCTCCGCAGGGCGGATAGGCAGCCCTGCCACGTCCCGGATGCGGCTCAGCCGTTCTGCCGCGTGTTCCACAGGCCCGAACACCGTCACCCGGTACTCCTTGGACACCTCATGGCTGGGGTGTAACAGTCGTTGGGTCAAGGCCCCGTCATTAGTCAGCAGAAGCAGGCCCTCTGAATCCCGATCCAGTCGGCCTACGGGATAGACCCTTGTGGAAACGCCGGTCAGCAGGTCCATCACCGTTTTCCGGCCCTGCTCGTCAGACACGGTGGTCACATAGCCTCTGGGCTTATTCAGCATCAGGTACACTGCCTCCGGTTCCCGTCCCAGAGGAACACCGTCCACCCGGATGTCGTCCGTCTCCGGGTCGGCCTGCTGGCCCAACAGGGCGATCGCTCCGTTGACGGTGACCCGCCCGGCGGTGATATACCCTTCTGCTGCCCGGCGGGAACAGACCCCGGCAGCGGACAGCAATTTTTGCAATCGTTCTTTCATTTTGATCCCTGATCCCGCCTCACGGCGGGTCATTCATCCTTCAATTCCAATTTCAGTCCAGCCAAAGCGGAGGACACCTTGGGCATTACTGTCCGCCCCGCCACCAGCGACACCCGGCCGACCTCCGTCCCATTCAGGCAGAACACCGCCGCTCCCACGGTTTTCCCGGCAGGGACCGGCGCCCGCAGCGGCCCATCCAGACAGATCCGCGTAGTCAGTCCTTCCGTTTCCGCTGCCGGATAACAAAAGCCCGCCCCCGCGATCAGCGGCACTGTGGGGCTGACGCCGCCACTGACGGACGCCTGCGTCAAAGCCTGTCCCCGGACGGCACAGGTCCGGGTGGGGTAAGTGGAAAAGCCGTACTCATACAGCGATCGATGGTCCGCCCAATCGTTGCCATCCTGTAAGGTCACGGTGATGAGCCTCTGGCCGTTTTTCTCCGCACAGCTCACCAGTGTCCGGCCAGCCGCCTTCGTATATCCCGTTTTCAATCCCAGACAGCCGTCCACATAATGCAGCAGCTTGTTGTGGTTCGTCATGGTCCGTCCCCCGATGGTGACAGACCGAGTGGAGGCGATCCGCATCAGGGTCTTGTTTTTCAGTGCGGCCTGGGCCAGCTTTGCCATGTCCCGTGCGGTGGAATAGTGCTGTTCGTCATCCAGGCCGTTGGGGTTGGCGAAGGAGGAATGTTCCATCCCCAGCTCCCGGGCCTTTTCGTTCATCAGGGCTACAAAGCCCTTGACGCTGCCGCCCACATGCTGGGCCACCGCCACCGCCGCATCGTTGCCGGAACACAGCAGCACCCCGTATAACAGCGTTTCCAGTGTCAGGGTCTCCCCCTCCGTAAGGTACATGGCCGAGCCTTCCGTATACGCCGCCTCCCGGCTGACCTTCACGCTGTCGTGGAGATCTCCCTCCTCGATGGCCACCAGTGCTGTCAGGATCTTGGTGGTGCTGGCGATAAGCATTTTCCGGTCCGCGTTCCGCTCATAGAGCACCCGGCCGCTGTCCGCGTCCATTAAAATCGCAGAGGTAGCAGAGGTCTCCACAGCCAAAATCCGACAAGGGAATATACTATACAGGCACAGCACCGCAAGGGTGCAGCAAAGAAACCGCCGGTTCAAAAGGCATCACGCTCCAAAGCTGAGATGTCTTTAGTATACCCAGATCAAACCGTTTCGTCCCCGTCTTTTTTATCGAAAAATTTTCCGATCTTGTCTACAATATCCGGTGCCATATCCACAATACGGTCCACGGTGGACACCGGCGGCACCGCCACGGGCATCACGCGGGTGGTTCCGTCCTTGATGACCAGAAAAGCCACCGGGTCGATCTTCACACCGGCGCCGCCGCCACCGCCGAAATTGTTCTGGCCCGGCTTGCCGTAATCCCCGCCGCCGCTGCCGAAGCCGAAGCTGACTCTGGAAATGGGGATCAGGGTCACCCCGTCCGGCGTGGTGATGGGCGCGCCTACAATATTGTTGGCGTCCACCATCTCCCGAACCTTCTCCATCGTGGAATTCATCACATCACGCAGCGGGCTTTTCTTTTCCATGTCCATTCGATTCATCCTTTCCGACTGGTGCTTGTTTTTTCTTCTTCATATAGGCCAGAAGCCACCGCAACCCAGGGACTGCCATAGTCATGCCGATCCGCAGCAGCGTACCGATCCGGGTAGAAAACCCGATGCTTCCCAGGATTTTTGTCTCCTCCGCAGTAAAATCAATATCCAGGTGGATATACGGCCGGGGGATCACCAGCAGCTGTTCCAGCACCGGCATCCCGGTCCAGACGGCCCCGTGCAACTCGCCGTACAGTTGCGCGGCGTCCGCAGGTTCCGCCTGTCCCCCTAAAATAATGGACACATCCAGCGGATCGATCCGTACGCCCCGGCGGGTACGGCGCAGCGCCTTTTTCAGCGGCGGCCACATTGCCTTCCATGCGTCCCGGATGTCACTGAGCGTGGGCTTCGGGAACGCTTTCTTCGGCTTCTCCTGCTTTTGCGTCTGCTTTTTCTGCGTTTCTTCCGACTTTTTTTCGTTTTTCGGCGTTTTTTTCTTTTCCGGAAGTACCTGAAATTTCAAAAAGCCAAACCGGGCACTGACCGTCAGCTCCTCGTCGAACCGGATCAACACGCCCACTCGCGTCAGACACAGCAGCAGGACCACAAACAACAGGATCCCCAAAATCCACCATTCGATCACAGCTGCTGCCCCCTCTCCAAGCTTTTACACGTCCGCAGGTTCCCCGGCGCCGGTCTGTACCGGCGCTTCCGTGTCCCCCATGGGATCTACCACCTCACCGGCTTCGTTCAGCCGCATCTGCCCATCCTCGCCGATATCGTCCGGCAGCTCTGGTAGTTCCTTCAGGCTGGACAGATGGAACGCCCGCAGGAACTGCTTGGTGGTGCGGTACTGACGAGGCCGCCCTGGTACCTGTAACCGGCCACATTCCTCGATCAGTCCCCGGTCCAGCAGCAGTCCCACGGTATAGGAGCTGTCCACGCCCCGGATCTGATCCACATAGGCCCGTGTGGTAGGCTGGTAGTAGGCGATGATGGTCAAAACCTCCAGTGCGGGCTGGCTGAGCTTGGCCGGCTTGCGGATCTCAAATGCCTTACGGATGGCCTCCGCGTAGTCCGGTGCGGAGCAAAGCTGCCAGCTGTCATCGATCTTTAAAAGTCGGATGCCCCGGCGCTCGTAAGCGTAGTAGTCCATCAGCTTTTGAAGCAGCTGTTCCACCGTGGGCCGGTCAATATCCAGTGCCACGCAGATCCGATCCACCTGCACCGGTTCCCCGGAGGCGAACAGGATCGCCTCCAACGCGGATTCAAGTTCCTTTCTATCCATGTCAGCCACGGTTCTCCTTAAAATGTCAGATTCTCAGGCACATCGTCGCGTTCCTGCCGGACGATGCAGTCCGTCTCGGAGCCTGCCAGATGCAGTACACGCGCCTTGCACAGCTCCAGCACAGCCAAAAAGGTGGCAACCACCTCGCTGCGGCTTCGGCTGCCCCGGAACAGCAGCAAAAAGCGGGTGATACCGCCCTCCTTCAGCTTTTGCAGAATGTCTCTCGCCTTGCTCTCCACGGGATACGGCTCATGCTGCACGATCTCCCGGAAGGCAGCCCGCGGGGGCGGCAGCTTCCGTTCGGCCCGGTTCTGGATCTCCGCCATGGCCAGCACCAGATCCGCCGGCTGATGGCTGTATTCAAACACCTTGCCCCGCTTCACCGGTTCCGGATTCCGGGTCACGATGTTCCGGCCGAATTCTCCCATAGGCGCTAACCGCTGGGCCAGTGCCTTCACCCGGACGTAATTTTCGCTGCGCCGCCGTTCCTCCAAGGATTGAAGCAGCGCGTCCATCTCGCTTTTGGCCTCGTCATCCTCAATGGACAGCAGCATCCGGGTCTTGAGATACACCAGATGGGACGCCATGATGACAAATTCGCTGGCCACCTCTAAGTCCATCCGCTGCCGGTCCTCCAGCCACGCGATATACTGGCCGCAGATCAACGAGATGGAGATATCCTGGATCTCCAGCTTATTCTTCCCCAAAAGAAACAGGATCAGATCCAGCGGCCCCTCAAAATCCTGCATCTCCTCGGACCGGGAGTGGACCACCTTTTCCAGTTTGAATACAGGACTTTCCAAAATCAGGACACCTCAAGCAAAAAAGATATGAAACAGCGCTTCGTACACGCCGTAGATCGTCTTTTGAAAAATATTCCCGCCAAAGTGCAGCCAATTCAGTATCAGCAGGAGCATGAGACCGTAGTACTCATAACGCATCAGCTTTTCATAAACGCTGTTGGGCAAAAACATCGCCAGCACCTTGGACCCGTCCAGCGGCGGAAGTGGGATCAGGTTGAAAAGCCCCATACCAACGGACATGGGGGCCACCGTAAACAGGCACCACTCAAAGAAAACATTCATGCCCTCGCTGTACGGCGCATACAGGTAGATCACCTTGCCGATCCCCAGAAAAAGGACCGCCAAAAGCAGATTGGACACCGGCCCCGCCAGCGCCGTGACCGCCATGCCCTGCTTGGGCTTGCGGAAATAATTTGGATTCACCGGCACAGGCTTGGCCCAGCCGAAACCCACCGTAAACATCAGCGCCAGACCCAGCCAGTCGATGTGGTGCAGCGGATTCAGGGACAGCCGGTGCATGGACTTCGCCGTGGGGTCTCCCAGCGCCAGCGCCGCCAGCCCGTGACAGGTCTCATGGACCGTCAGGCAGAGAAACACCGCCGCCATGCGGAGCACCGCGTCAGTCAGCGAGGATACATCCAGCGCCTGAAACAGATTTTGCAGATAATGCAGCATAAAACGCTCCAATGAAGTCAGATTCTCACCGTCTGGGCAGAATGACCCAGATTCAAGTTATTATAGCAGTTTTTCCATAAAAATACAAGGGTCAAACCCCAGCGGCCCGGCGGATGCAAAAACAGCGGCGGCCCTTGCGGGCCGCCGTTCGATTCAGTTTTCTTCCGTGTCCGTCTGGTCTACCTGCCGCAGCAGCTCCTCCGCGGATACGCCGAACAGCTTCGCCAGCGCCAGCAGATTGGAGGTGCTTGGGTCCGCCGTTCCGGTCTCCCACTTGCTCACCGCCTGACGGCTGACGCCCAAGGACTCCGCCACGAATTCCTGAGTCATCTTGCACCGGACCCGGTGCTCCTTCAAGACCTCCCCCAGCGAGCGGCGGGTCTCCGCCTTTTCCTTTCGGACCTCCCCGGAGCGGTTGTACTTCCGCAGGGCCTTGACGCCCTGCACGGCGGCGTAGATCACAAACGCGAAGATCGCCAGCCGCACCAGTGTGACCACCAGCAGTAAAATAATCGTTTTCGATGCCATAGACATATGGATGTCCTCCTTTGCTCTCCGGTACCGCTTTCAGCACCATGGATCTGATGCCGTCATGCTACCAGACAAAGGCGGTTGCGGCCACCAAATATGGCGCAACTTTCCGTTGCGCGGCCTTTTTTGCACCTGAACAGGCTCAGTCCTGCGTCAGAACGCCGGTGAGGTCCAGCGGCTTGCCATCGGCCCACAGGCGCTCCAGATCATAGAAGCTCCGGGCCTCGGCGCTGAACACGTGGACGCAGATGCAGCCATAATCCAGCAGCACCCAGGTACCGTCCCGGTAGCCCTCCCGACGCAGAGGTTTCTCCCCCGCCTGCTCCTCCAGCAGCTTCTCCACGGAGCCGCACAGGGCGTTGATCTGGGTGTTGGAGCTGCCGGTGGCAATGACGAAATAATCCGCCAGGGTCGTAATATCGGTGATCTCAATGGCGGAGATCTCCTTGCCCTTCTTCTCGTCCAGGGCCTTGGCGGCCAGAATGGCCAGTTCCTTCGGTGTCATCATACTTTTTAATTCCTTTCTGAATGTCTTAGCCGTTCATCGGCAGCGATTCTCCGGTCGCAGGGTCCGTGCCCTGTTCCGTATCGGGCGTTGCAGGTTCCTCCGGCGGCACTACGATGATGCCGGGATCTTCCGGCTGGTCCGGTGTCTCCGGACTGCCAGTGCCCGTCTCTCCCCCGGTGGAGCCGGAGGGGTCTGTGGTCTCCGTCCCCGTCCCCGGTGTTTCCGGTGTGGCCGGGGTCTCCGGCGTGGGTTCAGACGGTGTTTCAGACGGCGTCTCCGTTCCCGGCTCTGTCTCCTCCGGCGGTGACACGATCTCCCCGGTGTCCGGGTCGATCAGGTTGCCGTTTTCGTCGGTGATATAGTCCTTTTCCGGCTCATCCTTCTTGCCGCTGCCCATCAGAGTCGGCGGCACGGCGGCCTTGCTGTCCTCCACATGGCCGGTGGTGGAGCTGACGGAGCCGTCCTTATTGACGGACATGATGTCCAGATCGCTCATGGTGGAGGGCTCCACAAAGGGGCTCAGCTCGTTGTTCACCAGCTCCAGCAGTTCCTGGGCGTTGGGCGTCACATAGGACTGGTAGCTATGATACGCCCGGCTCCAGCAGGACACGTTTTTATTGGGCATGGTCACAAAGTTCACCTGGGCGGTATCCAGCTTGGCGCCGCTGCTGTTCCCCAGAAATGCCTGCTTGGCGAACCACAGCATATTCTGGAGGGACAGGTCCGTCTCCACGTTCTCATTGAACACCTTGATAAACTCGTTGACCTTCGTGATGTTTTTCAGGCTCATCAGCTGTTCGATCATGGCCTTCAGCAGCCCCTGCTGGGTCTTGATGCGGCCCAGATCGCCGTCGGGATAGCCCAGCATCTTGCCGTTTTTGCGGTTGTCATGGCGGTAACGGAGTACCTGCATGGCGTCGTCGCCGCTGAGAAGCCGGTAGCCCTTGGTCTGGTGGATGGAGAGGTCCTGAACAGGGTCCTCATAGTTCATGTTGCGGGGGACGTCAAAATACACGCCGTCCATGGCGTCCACGATCTTGCCCACGGCTTCCCACTCCACAATCACCTGATAGTCCGGCTCGAAGCCTACCAGCTGAGAGATTTCTTTATAGAGGGCCTTGATGCCCTTTTCTCCGCCGCCGTAATAATTATAAACGGAATTGATCCGCTTGATGTCCCACGGAACGTTGACCATGGTATCCCGCGGAATGGACATGACGGTGGCCTTCTGGTTGGTGATATCATAGCTGGCCAGCAGCATGGTGTCCGTGTTGCCGCCGCCCCCGGTGTCCCGGCCTAAGATCAGCACGGTGTAGAAATCCTTGCTCTTCCGTTCGCCGCTGACGCGGGGCTGCACGCCGTCGCCGTAGTCGATGCCGTTTTCCGTCAGGGTCCCGTCAGGCTTGGTGCCGTTTCCCGGCAGCTCCGGCTTGATGAACAAACCGTCCAATACCACCACAGCCACCAGCACCACAGCCAATACGATGGCTACCGCCAGCAGCCACTTCTGCCCCTTTGTCAGTTGGCTGGGCTTCTTTGCTTTCTTCTGTTTGGATTCCTTCTGTTCTAAACGCTTTCCAACATTTTCTGCCATGGGTTTATCTCTTTCCTTTCAACCAGTCGCGCGCCTCCATTGTAGCGTGGTGGACGGGATTTCCCATTTCCGTCATCTCGTCGATGGTCATTTCCAGTCCCATCAACATTCCTCGATCCAGATCCTCATACACACATGCCCGTAAATCGTTTACACCGGGGAAATCCCGGGAGGGCTCGATATAATCTGCCAGATAGATGATCTTTTCCAACAGCGTCATGTCCGCGTGGCCGGTGGTGTGCCACCAGATAGCCCGGTAGATCTCATCGTCCACACCGAATACCTCCCGCGCGATGGCCGCGCCGGTCTTGGCGTGAAGCAGCTTCAGCGCCTTCTGCTCCAGCTCGTCCAGCTCAATGCCGTATTGACGGCACAGGGCCAGCTGCTCCGGCATATCCAACTTCTTCGTGCAGTCGTGGAGCAGCGCCGCTACACGGGCCTTCTCCACATCCGCGCCGTAGCGGGTCGCCAACCGGATGGCCTCCTGTTCCGTCCCCAACACATGGGGGATGCGCTTGTGCTTCAGATAGCTGAGTGCCACCGGACGCAGCCGAGAAAGTGTCAAGCTTTTCAGGTTTACATCCGTTCCGTACAAATGGTTTCGCAGAATATAGCCGTACACCGCCGGCGGCAGCAGGTTCTCCCCCGTCCCGGATGCCAGCCGCTCCCGCAGCTCCGTGGAGGAGATGTCGATGACGCCGGGGACCGTCAGGGTAAAGATCCGGGCGTCCGGGTAGAGACGGTACAGCTTGTCCCGCTGGGCGGAAAACTGCGGCTCCATGTCTGCCTCCGTCCGGCCGAAGGCGGCGATCCCCGCAAGGGATGCGATCTTCTCCGGCTCATGCCACGTTTCAAAGCTGAGGAACATATCCGTCCCCATCAGCAGCCACAATTCATCCTCCGGGAATTGCGTTTTCAGCTCCGACAGCGTGTCAGAGGTGAAGCTCTTTCCCTCCCGGCGCACCTCCATATCCAGCGTTTCCACCTTGCTTCCAAGGCCCAGCTGCTCCCCTGCCATACGGGTCATTTCCAGTCGCTGCTCCGCTGTGGCGCTGCCTGCGGGCAGGTCCTTATGAGGCGGGATGCTGGCGGGGATCAGCAGCAGCTTGTCCAGCTTCAGCGTGGCGATCACGGCCGCAGCCGCCGTCAGATGCCCCAGATGGGGCGGGTTGAAGGTTCCTCCGTAAATACCGATTTTCAAGAAAATTCCATCTCCTGTTTCAACGCAATTTTCCTTACGCCTGCCGCTTTTTTGACGGCTTCACCAGCTGGATACGCTTCTCTCTGGGCTTGCTGTGGCTCTCCCGGTACAGCACGAACTTGGTGCCGATCACCTGCACCACCTCGCTGCGGGTGGCCTTTGCCAGCTCCTGCGCCGCGAGACGGGCGTCATACTCGATATTGTTCTCCAAAACCCGGCCCTTGATGAGCTCCCGGGCCTCCAGCGCGTCGTCTGTCTGCTTGACGAGGTTCTCCCCGATGCCATCCTTGCCGATGTGGATGATGGTGTCGATGGTGTTGGCCAGCCCTCGCAGCTGGGCTCTCTGTTTGCTTGTCAGTTCCATAAAATTCCTTTCGATCGTTCGTTTCTGATAGTTCAGTCCATTCTTCCAGAAGCCGCCGGTCTCCCGGCTTTTCTATTAGACGGTTATTTCTTCAAATAAGTTTCCAATTTTGCGGTAAATTCCCGCAGGGCCTTGCCCCGGTGGGAGATCTCCGCCTTTTCCTCTTGGGTCAACTGTGCAAAGGTTTTTGCCTTGTCAGGCACGAAAAATACAGGGTCATAGCCGAAACCGCCCTCCCCCATGGGGGCAAAAGCGATGGTGCCGGGAGCCTGTCCCTCGGCGGTGATGGTGTCCCCATTTGGGAAGGCGCAGGCAATGGCGCAGGCAAAATGAGCCGCCCGGGTGGTCTGGCCCCGGAGGTTTTGCAGCAGCAGCATATACCGGCCCTTGTCATCCAGCCCCTCGCCGCCGTACCGGGCGGAGTACACGCCGGGGCCGCCGTTGAGGGCGTCCACGCACAGTCCGGAATCGTCAGCGATGGCGGGCAGCTTCGCCAGCTCGCAGATGGCCTTGGCCTTCAGCATGGCATTCTCAGCGAAGGTGCTCCCGGTCTCCTCCACGTCCACGGTGATCCCCAGCTCCTTGGGACTTACTACCTCCACACCGAACTGGCCCAGAATGGCCCCCATTTCCCGGATCTTATTGGGATTATGGGTCGCTAATACAAATTTCATCACAGTGCTCCTCCCAGTGCTTCCTTCTGGATCTTCAGCAGCTCCCGGTTGCCCTTGGCACACAGCCGTACCAGCTCCTGCTGCTCCGTCAGGGTGAAAGCACGGCCCTCGCCGGTGCCCTGCAATTCGATGATCTCGCCCAGCTCGTTCATCACGCAGTTCAGGTCCACCTGAGCCCGGCTGTCCTCGCTGTATTGGAGGTCCAGCAGCGCCTGCTCGTCCACGATACCGGCGGATACGCCGGTGACGAAGTGGCGGATGGGTGAAGTGCCTAAATACCCCTCCTCCACCAGCTTTCGGCAGGCCAACGCCAGCGCCACAAAGCCGCCGGTGACGGAGGCGGTGCGGGTGCCGCCGTCGCCCTGAATCACGTCACAGTCGATGTTGATGGTCCGCTCGCCCAGTGCTTTCATATCCACGGCGGCCCGCAGGCTGCGGCCTACCAGCCGCTGGATCTCGGCGCTGCGGGGGCTGAGCTTCAGCTTGGAGATGTCCCGCTTGCTCCGCTCCCGGTTGGCCCGGGGCAGCATGGAATACTCCGCCGTGACCCAGCCCTCACCCTCTGCCACATGGGGCGGGGTTTTTTCCTCAACGCTGGCGCAGCAAAGTACCTTGGTGTCGCCGCACTCGATGAGGCAGCTTCCCTCCGCGAACTTCACAAAATCCGTTGTAATCTTAATGGGACGCAGCTCGTCATACGCCCGTCCATCCTGTCTGGTCATAGTCATTCCTCATTTCAAAATTCACGTGAAGTAGATCAAAGCCCCTTCACGCTGTCAGATAATTGCCTCCACATAGGAGCGTGCGTCAAAGGGTTTCAGATCGTCGATCCCCTCGCCGACTCCCGCAAACTTCACAGGTACGCCCAGCTCCCGGGCGATGGCGATGACGATGCCGCCCTTGGCAGTACCGTCCAGCTTGGTCAGGACGATGCCTGTCAGTCCCGCCGTCTCCTTGAAGGTCCGGGCCTGGATCAGGCCGTTCTGTCCTGTGGTGGCGTCCAGCACCAGCAGCGTCTCACGGTCGCAGCCGGGACACTCCCGGTCGATGATCTTGGACAGCTTTGCCAGCTCCGCCATCAGATTTGCCTTGTTGTGGAGCCGTCCGGCGGTGTCGCACAGCACCACATCCACGTTCCGGGCCTTAGCAGCCTGAAGTGCGTCGAACAGTACGGCGCCGGGGTCCGCGCCCTCGTACTGCCGGACGATCTCACACCCAGCCCGCTCCGCCCAGATCTCCAGCTGGTCAGCGGCAGCGGCGCGGAAGGTATCAGCAGCGCACAGCATCACCCGCTTACCCTGCTTTTTCAGGCTGGCGGCGATCTTTCCGATGGAGGTGGTCTTGCCAACGCCGTTGACGCCGATGAAGATGCAGACGCTGGGCTTCGTGTCCAGCTTCATTGCGGTGTCTCCCACTTCCATCTCTGCCATCAGGATCTCCCGCAGGCCCTCCCGGACGGCCTCCTGGCTTTGCAGGTGCTCTTTACGAACCTTAGTGCGCAGCTTCTCCACGGCGTCCGTGGCAGCGTCCACGCCCAGATCCGCCATGATGAGGGTCTCCTCCAATTCTTCAAAAAAGTCCTCGTCCGCCTCCGTAAACCCGGAGAACAGATTACTGGTGATTTTTTTCAGCTTGTCAAAAAAGCCCATTGTAAACTCCTTTTTTCATGCGGTTTCCCGCATTTTTTGAACCTTCATTTCCTGCTCCTACGGAAGGATGTGGCAAACCGCCGCAAGGATGCACCCCCCATTTTCTTTTTGAAACATCAAAAAGAAAATGCGCCGTGCACGGTGGAAAAGAAAAAATGTCAGGGATGATTTGACACCTCTGTGTCAAATCATCTAAAACGGGGGCTGCCCGTCACGCACTGCCAACTAAATCCGGAAGCCTCCTGCCGGCTGCGCTATACTCAAATCTCAAATCAATACGTCCCCGCACCAGAAAGTCCGCCGCATACCGGTGTTCCAAACAGGACACTCTCTGCCCCTCTTTCCGCTGCCGCTCCCTCGTCTCCTTGGGGGGGTGGTTTCCAGCAGGGCCTTACTCCCATCCTCCCTCCCCTTGGGGGTGGTTTCCAAAGGTGGGGCTGAGGCCCCCGGCCTTTGTGTCGTTTCAAGGGGGTGCGGGGGGAAAATTCTCTTTTCAAAAGAGAATTTCCCCTTTGGCTTCCGCATACCGAATCGGTATGTTTCCGCTGGGACTCCCCTTGCGGGAGCAAAAAACATATTACAATACTATTGGATCTCCAATTCCTTCGCCATATCGTTCAGGTTGATGGTCAAGATCTTACTGACCCCCTGCTCCTGCATGGTGATGCCATACAGCACGTCGGCGGCCTCCATGGTGCCCCGGCGGTGGGTGATAACGATGAACTGGGTCTTATCCGCCAGCGTCCGCATATAGCGGGCCGTACGGACCACGTTGGCCTCGTCCAGAGCCGCCTCGATCTCGTCCATAATGCAGAACGGGGTGGGATGCACCTTTAAAATGGCGAAATACAACGCGATGGCCACGAACGCCTTCTCACCGCCGGAGAGCAGCGAAATGGTTTTCAGGGCCTTACCGGGGGGCTGGGCCTTGATCTCGATGCCGCAATCCAGAATGTGCTCCGGGTCCTCCAGCTCCAGCTTGGCCTGACCGCCGCCGAACAGTTCCACAAAGGTCTGCTCAAAGCTTTCACTGAGCAGCTTGAACTGCTGGCCGAAAATGTCGGTCATCTGGGAGGTGATCTCCCCGATGATGCCGGTCAGCTCGCCCTTGGCCTTTTCCACATCGTTCCGCTGGTCCGTCAAGTAAGTATATCGGCCATTGACCCGCTCAAACTCGTCGATGGCGCCTACGTTGATGGCGCCGAGACCGTTGATCTCCCGTTTCAGCTCCGCTACCCGGCGGGATGCCTTGGGCACGCTTTCCAGCTCGATCCGCTGGGCCTGGGCATCGGAATGGTTCAGCTCGTAGGTTTCCCACAGCTTGTCCAAGATCTGCTTTTCCTCCATGGCGGAGGTAGTGAGTTTCGTTTCCAGTCTGCTGGCGGCCCGTTCCAGATTCAGGAGCGTTTCGTTCATCTCCTGACCGGCGCGGCTCTTGGCGGTGCGTTCCGCCTCCAGTGCGATCTTTTCCTGACTGATCCCCGCCAGCCGCTCTGTGATCACGGCGCTCTGGACCTTCAGCTGTGCCTGCTCCGCTCTCCGCTGGCCGATCTCGGTCTGAGCCGCCTCAATCTGCCGCTGATACTGGGCCAAGGCCGTTTCCTTCTGGCTTCGGTCACCGGACAGCTCCGCTGCCAGCGTTCGCAGATCGGCGGCACGGCGCAGCGCACCATCCCGGTTTGCGTCAATAGCAGCCAGTTCCGCTTTGTGGGCGGCGATGGTCTCAGACAGCTGCCCGGATCGGGCCAGCAGCTCGCTCTGCCCGGAGAGGATGGCCTCCGCCTGCACGCGGCAGCTTGCCGCCTCTCCTTCCCGGTCCGCCACGATCTGCTCCGCCGCCGCGTTTCGGGTCTCGTTTTCCTGAATACGGCCGTCGATGGCCTCGATCTCACCGGCGAGATTTTCCACGCTCTCCCGCAAATTAGAAAGCAGCATATCAAACTGATTCTTCACGCCTTGCAGTCGCAGGACCTCGTCCTCAGCGGCGCGGCGCTGTGTCTCGGCGGTGGTCAGCTCGTACTGAGCCGCGTCCAGCTCCCGGCGGGAGGCTTCCTCCGCGGCTTTGGCCTCCTCCAGCTTCCGGTGCATCTCCGATGCCCGGCCATTCAGCCGTTCCAGCTCCGCCGCGCGGCTCAGCACACCAGCGCTGCGGCTGGTGGAGCCGCCGGTCATGGAGCCGCCCCGGTTAATGACCTGCCCGTCCAGTGTCACGATACGGAAAGCGTTGCGGTACTTCCGGGCCATGGCAATGCCGCAATCCAGATCCTCCGCGATCACCGTTTTTCCCAGAAGGCTGTTAAAAATTTGCGTATACTTGGGGTCGAAGCGCACCAACCGGGACGCCACGCCCACAAAACCGAACTCGTTCTCCACGCCCCGCTCCCGGAGTTCCTCTCCCCGGATGGCGGTGAGGGGCAGGAAGGTTGCGCGGCCGCCCTCCCGCTGCTTCAGGAAGGCGATGGCGCTCTTGGCGTCCTCCTCCCGGTCCACTACGATGTTCTGCAAACCGGCTCCCAAAGCGATCTCTATGGCAAGGGAATACTTGCCGTCGGTCTTCATCAGACCCGCCACCGGGCCGTGGATGCCCCGGAGGTTGTTCTGGGCCTGACAGACCAGCTTGACAGCCTTGTTGAAGCCCTCGTAGTCCTTTTCCATTTCCGTCAGCAGACGGATGCGGTTATCCAGCGCGCCCACATCCATGGTAAGCTTCACTCTGGCTTCGGCAGCAGCGTCGGCCTTCTTCTTCCGCTCCTCCATCCGCAGGGTATGTCCGCTGATAATGTTGGCGGCGGCCTCCGCGTCCTCCTGTGCGTCCTCCAAGGCCCGGCGGTTTGCCTTTGCCTCCCGCCCCTGTTCCTCTAACTGACGCTCCGCGGTCTCCTGATCCGCCAGTGCCGCCGTGCGGCGGGATCTGATCTGCTCCGTTTCCGCACGAATGGCGGCGGCCTCTGCCCGAGCGTCTGCGGCAGCGGCAATGGCGATGGCCTCTTTCCCCCGGAAGGCTTCCGCTTCCGCGGCGGCGCCTCCCGCCTGCTCCGATGCTGCCTGGGCCTGGGCCAGCAGCTTGTCCAGTTCCACATTCAGCGCGGCGGCCTGCTGTTCCAGTGCCGTCGCATGGGCGTCCTGTTCTGCTGCCTGGACCTCATAGCCCCCGGTGCGGCTCTCCGATTCTTCCAGTTCGCTTTTCGCTCGCTCAATATTCTCCGTCAGATGGCTGATGGTGCTTTCCAGCACCGCCACAGCGGAGTCCTGCTCCGCTGTCCGGGCGTCCAGTTGGGCGGCTTCAGTCCGCAGCCCCTCCGCCTCCATGTCCTTTTCCTGCATTCGCTGGCCAAACTGCTCGTTTTCCGCGAACAGTGCGTCCATGCGGGACCGGGCCTCGTCCCGTTCCTGTTCCGCGTTCCGCAGGTCGATCTCCAGCTTTCGGGCGTTGGCCTTCAACGCTTCCAGATTTTCCAGCCACAGGGAGATCTCCAACAGGCGCATCTCGTCCCGGAGGACCAGATATTTTTTTGCAGTCTCCGCCTGTATCCGCAGCGGCTCTACCTGAAGCTCCAGCTCTGCGATCTTATCGTTGATCCGCACCAGATTTTCCTCAGTGCGTTCCAGCTTCCGCTCCGCTTCTTCCTTCCGGTGGCGGTACTTGGAAATGCCTGCCGCCTCCTCGAAGATCTCCCGGCGGTCCGTGCTCTTGGTGGAGAGGATCTCATCCACCCGGCCCTGGCCTACGATGGAATAGCCCTCCCGACCCATGCCGGTGTCCATAAACAGCTCCGTCATGTCCTTCAGTCGGACGGACTGGCGGTTGATGTAATACTCGCTCTCTCCGCTGCGGTAATATCGCCGGGTGACGGCCACCTCGGACTCGTCCATAGAGGGGAACAGATGACCTGTGTTGTCCAGCACCAACGTCACCTGAGCAAAGCCCACCGGGGCGCGTTTTTCTGTGCCGCCGAAGATCACGTCCTCCATTTTGCCACCGCGGAGGGCCTTGCTGGACTGCTCGCCCATGACCCAGCGGATAGCGTCGGAAATGTTGGACTTGCCGGAGCCATTAGGTCCTACGATGGCCGTAATATCCTCACCGAAGTTCAGGACCGTCTTATCAGGGAAGGATTTGAAGCCCTGTACCTCCAGCGCTTTTAAGTACATCTATATCTCACCTCGATCTACACCCATATACTTTGAACATACTTTAACTAAGATACTATACCAGAAAAACGCACTTATTTCAATAGGAAAACGAGGGGTGTCACCCCCTCGTTTCGTCCATTTTCCGATAGAGCCAGTCCAATCCTTCCCGCAATCCGCCCAGCTGGTCGATGATCCCCAGATGCACCGCCTCCTCGCCGTAGATCACGCTGCCCACATCTGCCGCCATATCATCCTTCGCCAGCATGAGGGCTTGAAATTTCTCCGCCGAGATCCGGCTGTGTCCCGCTACAAAGGCCACGATCCGCTCCTGAAGCCGCTGAAAATAGTTATAAGTCTGAGGCGCGGCGATGACCGTTCCGCTCATCCGCACGGGATGGATGGTCATGGCGGCGGAGGGCACCGCAAAGCTCCGCTGGGCCGCCACCGCCAACGGAACGCCGATGGAATGGCTGCCCCCTAAAACGATGGCCGCCGTAGGCTTAGTCAGTCCGGCGATCAGCTCTGCGATGGCCAGTCCTGCCTCCACATCGCCGCCCACGGTGTTCAGCAGAAATAAAATACCGTCCACCTCCCGACTCTCCTCCAGCTTCGCCAGTAAAGGAAGCATATGCTCATACTGGGTGGTTTTCGTGCCATTTGGTGCCGCCGTGTGCCCCTCGATCTGTCCGATGATGGCCAGCGTATAAACGGTTCCGTGGGCGGTTTTTGTCATGGCGGAGCCGAAATCTACTACGTTCTGGTTCACCTGACTCCCTTCCCGCTCCTCCGTCGCCTTTGTCTCCTTGTCCTTCTCCATTGCGATCCCTCACTTTCCCCGTTAGTCTCCGCAGGAAAGCGCCTGCCTATGCGCCTGAGTGAAAAAGAGAGCCGCGGAGATGAAGTCTCCGCGGCTCTTTTGGAAATCAATGTGTGTTTTTCGTCTGAAAATCAGGCAGCCTTGGGCAGCATCTCGGCAGCGGGGATCACCTTCATGCAGAAGCTGGCCAGGAACTCTGCCACATTGTAACGAGGTGCCGCAGCACGGGGCGTCAGGGTCTTTTCAGCCGCCAGAACGCCGGAGCCGACAGCCCACTGCATCGCGGGGATGGCGTACTCGCCCACCTGAGCCACGTCCTCGTAAGAGAGGATGTTGGTATCCTCGCCCACAGACACATCATAGCCCATGAACTGTGCGTAGCGGTACAGGATGGTCAGGAACTGCTGACGGGAAATGGCCTGTGCCGGGGCAAAGGTCGTTGCGGTAACACCGTTGGTCAGCTTGTTTTCAGCTGCCCAGGCGATGGCCTTGACGAAGGGAGAGGTAGCGGCCACATCACCGAAGGGATTGGCGCTCTTAGGTTCGGGAGAACCATTCATCCGCCACAGCACCGTGACCATCTGTCCACGGGTGATCGTATTGTTGGGCATGAACATCGTATCCGTGACGCCCTTGAAGATGTTGTTCTCATAGCAGTACTTCACCGCGCTGTAATAGGCGGCGGAAGGATCCACATCCGTAAAGGGCAGGCCCTTGATGATGGTAATGCGCTCGCCGGACTCGCCGTAATCCTCTGCGGACACAACGCCCTTCAGCTCGGTCTTAACATAATCCATCACGACCTCATCCATGGGGATGCCCAGATCGTAGTTGACGGAAGCGGTCTTGAAAGCGTAGTAGGTATCGCCGCCGGCGGCCAGGAAGTCATTGGTAGCGATGGTGTAGACCGTCCTGAGATTGAAAGCCTTGCCGCCTACGGACTGGATCGTAACACGCCGGATGGTCTTGGGTGCGTGGTAGGTGGAGCCTTCATACATATCGCCCGCATCGTAGGTCTTGGTGCCGTCAATGGTGTAGACGATGCCGCTGACCTGAGGGAAGCCACCGATAGAATCCGGCGTGCAGTAGGTCGAAGCCTCCAGAGCCTCCAGCAGCTCCGCGCCTGTGACCTTTACGATGCTCAACGTGTTGCCAAAGGGCAGCACTGTGTTGATGTCCTTCTTAGTAATATCACCCTTCTTGATGGAGGCCCGGATACCGCCGCCGTTGGTAACAGCCGCGTCCACCCTGGTACCGTTCTTTCCGGCGCCCCAAACCAGTGCGTCAGTGATGAGGTCGCCCAGATTGGTCTCATGGCTCCGAACATTGCCCTTCACGCCGTCCAGCTCCACCTTGGTCTTTGCAAATACGGTGCCGTAGTCGTCGTCGATCTCCTTCTTGATGGCGGCAGCTCTGGCAGCCACGGCCTTATTCTCTGCAACCATGCCCTCAACAGAGGCACTCATAGCCGTGATCTTACCCTTGGGGTTGATGGTCACAACGCCCACGTTGGCCAGTTTGCTGCCGGTAGACGTAAGGAGCGTGCCGTTGACCTTGCCGTCCTTGTCGGTCACTTCGGCAATGTCCTTCATGGTGGAGTGGGAGTGTCCGTCAATGAACACGTCAATGCCGTCCACAACATTCAGCAGGTCCGTGGAACGGTTGCCAATGGATTCCTTGTCGATGCCCAGATGGCCCAGGCAGATGATGTAATCGCAGCCGTCCGCCTTCAGGGAGTCCACCTGTGCCTGTGCGCAATCGAACATAGACTTGTCGCCCAGAATGGTCACGCCCTTGATCTTAGCGGGGTGTGCCTTGGTTGCGGTCTCAGGGGTCTCCAAACCGAACACGCCGATCTTGACGCCGGACGGCGTGGTAAAGATCTGATTGGCGTTGAATGCCAGCTTCCCCTGATAGAGCACGTTAGCTGCCACAATGGGGAACTTGGCCTCCTTGGAGAGCTTTACCAGATTGTCATAGCCGTAGTCGAACTCATGGTTGCCCAGGGTCGTGACATCATACCCGGTCATGTTCATCAGTTCAACAGCCGTTTTGCCCTGAGAAACGCTGACCGTAGGATCGCCCTGACAAAAATCGCCAGCGTCCATCAGCAGGACATAAGCGCCATCAGCCTCATAAGCTTTCTTCAAAGCCGCTACCTTGGCATAGCCGGAAATAGCGCCGTGCACATCGTTGGTGTGCAGCACCACTATATAGCCGTCCATCTCGCCCTTGGTCTCGTCCGCAGAGACTGTGACCGTCAGGGAGAAGATCATAGCTATTGCCAGCAGCACAGACAGGAACTTCTTCATTCGCAAAGACCTCCTTTTTATTTAGGGCGGTACAATTTGCAAGTGAACTCCGCCCCGATATGTTCAAATTATACCATATTGTCTTTCCGTTTCAACTACTATTTGTAAATTTTTGCGTTTTGACGAGTCAATTCTCCGTGAATTCCCCCCCGTTGTCCCTCTGGTTTTTTTCAAAAAACCGTGCTATACTGACGACAGAATCTAATCTGGAGGTGCTTTTTATGCGTACGCTGTTCAAGGGCGGTACCGTCATCACTGGCCGGGGTCCCAAGCGGGCTGATGTACTGGTAGAGGGTGAAAAGGTCAAGCAGGTGAGCCGCCTGATCCTCACACCGGCGGACCGGACGGTGGATGTGGAGGGCTGCCTCCTGTTCCCCGGCTTTATCGATGCCCACACCCACTTTGACCTGGATGTCTGCAATACCACTACGGCGGACGATTTTACCACCGGCAGCCGTGCGGCCCTGAAGGGCGGCACCACCACCGTCATCGACTTCGCCTGCCCCAGCAAGGGAGAAAGCCTGCAATTCGGTCTGGATCTCTGGCATAAGAAAGCAGACGGCCGCACCTTCTGCGACTACGGCTTCCACATGACCATCGACGATTGGAATGAATCCATCCGGGCGGAGCTGCCGGAAATGTTCCGTCAGGGCGTGTCCTCTTTCAAGATGTATATGGCCTACCCTGCCATGATGGTGGGCGACCGGGACATGTATTGGGCTTTGAAGGAGCTGCGGCACCTGGGCGGTATCTGCGGTGTCCACTGTGAGAACGCCGGCGTCATCGACGGTATGATCGCTGAGAAAAAAGCCGCTGGGCTGATGGGACCCTCCAGTCATCCGGAGACCCGCCCTCCCTATCTGGAGGCCGAGGCCATCGGCCGCCTTCTGCGGATCGCCCAGGCAGCGGACTGCCCCGTGGTCATCGTCCACCTGACCAACGAGGAGGCTCTCAAGGAGGTGGAGCACGCTCGAAAACGGGGCCAGAAGGTCTATGTTGAGACCTGCCCTCAGTATCTTCTGCTGGATGAAAGCGTTTATTACGATCCCGATTACTCCCAGGCGGCCCGGTACATCTGCGCACCCCCCATCCGGGAAAAAGCCAATCAGGAAGTGTTATGGCGTGGCTTGCGCCGTGGCGAGATCCAGACGGTCTCCACCGACCACTGCTCTTTCACACTGGCGCAGAAGGATGCGGGGCACGAGGACTTCACCAAGATCCCCGGTGGACTGCCCGGCGTGGAGACCCGTGGCGAGCTGATCTACTCCTACGGCGTGGCCGCTAAAAAACTCTCTCTGGCCCAGATGTGCCGGGTGCTGAGTGAGAACCCCGCCAAGCTGTACGGTCTCTATCCCCGTAAGGGTGTTCTGGCCCCCGGCAGCGATGCTGACATCGTGATCTATGATCCCGGCGACAGCCATGTGATCCGGGCGGAGGACTGCATTGCCAATGTGGACTACAACCCCTACGAGGGCTTTGTCACTGCGGGCGGCATCCGGGAGGTCTGGCTCCGGGGCCGCAAGGCCGTGGAGAATGGAAAGGTGCTGGACACCGTCCCGGCAGGCATGTATCTGGCCCGCGGAAAATGCGATCTCTGAGTTTTCGTCAAGCATTTTCGCTTTACAGTATCCAGTTTTCAACGTTTTGATTTTTAAATATCAAAACACATTTCTTCTTTCCCCTGATATTTTCCATAATTGCATTTTTTCGTGTTCTTTGTTATAATACGGCTATAAAAGAGGCCGTCAGGCATTTTTTCTTCTGACAAGATCCAATGGAACATCCCAAAAAACCAGGGGCGGTCAACCGCCCCTGGTTTACCGCAAGGAGGTATTGTATGTACTACGGTGAGATCAAAAACTGTGACATAACCAACGGTGAAGGTGTCCGGGTAACGCTGTTTGTTTCCGGCTGCACCAACCACTGCGAACACTGCTTCCAGCCGCAGACCTGGGCTTTTGATTTTGGAACGCCCTTCACGGCGGAAACAGAACAGTATCTTCTGGACCTGTTGGCCCCTTCCTACATTCATGGACTGACCCTGCTGGGCGGTGAACCTTTTGAGCCAGAAAACCAACGAGTTCTGGTCCCATTTCTCCATCGGGTGCGGGAGACCTACCCGCAAAAGACCGTATGGGCCTTCTCCGGATTCACACTGGAGGAATTGCGGACGGAGGGCAGTCACCCCCACTGTGAGGTGACGGACGAGCTGCTATCCATGCTGGATGTACTGGTGGACGGCCGCTTTGTGGAAGAACTGAAGGATATTTCTCTCCGCTTCCGTGGGTCCAGCAACCAGCGGCTCATTGACATGAAAAAAACACTGGCATCAGGCGAGATCGTCCTGCTGCCGGATCTGGACCGGAAACCCAGTCAAGCATAAGGAGGAATCATCCCATCATGGTAACTATGGCACAGAGAATCGAAGCACTTCGGACAGAAAAAGGCCTCAGTCGTCCCGCGCTGGCGGCGGCGCTGGGACTGCCCCGCTTGTCCATCGAAAAGTTTGAAACCGGCCGCCAGACGCCCTCTCAGGAGCAACAGCAAAAGCTGGCAGGAGCCTTTGGCGTGTCCCTCCCCTATCTCCGGGGTGAGACCGACGATCCCACCAGTATGGATAACTGGCTCAGCGGTGCCGTCCCCCAGGAGGACGTGGTGCTGCCCAAAGCCGTCCGGAAGGCGACGGCTGCAGTGGTGGCCCAGTCCGGTGACAGCGGCAAGAGCGACGGTGCTGTATTCAGCGCCCTGCTGAAAAGCGACTCCTTCAAGGCGTTGGTGCGGGAAACCGTGTTGGACGTCTTAAAATCCCCCGAAGGACAGGCTCTGCTGGCAAAAGCTGTCAAAAAGTAAGTCAAAACCTCCGGCTAAGCCGGAGGCTTGAGTAAGCCCTATAAGGGCTTTATG